>NZ_JCBDHE010000035.1:0-17630 GCF_059834225.1 Vibrio sp. R10-SG3-ISO3
CTACAGATTATGCTTTAAGATTATAGAACTTAAACGCTTAGAGCTTGCGATGTTATTTCTTATACATGGAAATGGTTGATTTAACTAAACCATCACTACTTAGTGTACGGCGATTAAGTGTGCCTTGATCCCAATCTTTGCCAGCAGGTGAATATTCCCAGCGATTGAATTTAACATCGTCGTCAGCACAATCGGCAGACATATCATCTTCGTCTTTATCGCACCAACGAATAGTGGTGTTTAGCTGTGCTAGTGTCGCTTTACTTTCGTTACTTGCGCCATTGGTAGTAAACCACCAGAAATCCATTTCGGCGAGTTCAGCATATGACTTTGTTTCTGAAATCTGAGCGGTCTCGCAGCCACTTTCAAACTCTGCGCCAGTTACAGTGACACCTTGTTCATCAAAAGTATAGGTTGAAGTCGCTACCACGTCACAGCCATTGCGAGTCGCGACCGCATGCCAGTTCCCTTTAAAGTCCACGTAGCGCTCCGCAGTTGGGCTATCGACTAGGTAAGCAAAGCTCAATGACTCTGACGTACGACCATTATACATACCACTAGTTACCGTGCGTTTCTTCACTTCAGTGTAAATGCCAGTTATTGAATCGTAGCTCGTTGATAGTTTGTCTTTTTGCATCGCTGAGCCATCTTGCTCATCGCTGTCATCGTATTCGGTGATACTAAATCCAGTTAATTTGGCTTCTGAGCAGTTTTGGTCTGCAAGACACTCATAGAGGACGCCAAATTCCTTCACATCCTCCCACGGTTCATCTTCATCTTCGCTAGACTCAGTATTTGGATTGAGCAGGTTGTATTGAAAATAAGTATTGTCTATGTCGAACTTGGGGCTAGGTGTAGTGATTTCGGCACCATCACAATAAGACTTACCATTGTCAGTATCATAACTGTAGTTTGCGTCGTCAGCTCCATCAATGCAGGTTAAGTATAGCTTGGCTGCATCACCACTTAGCTTGGTGTCGTTTGAGCCTTGTAATATGAGCAGTTCTGCTTCGTTTAAGCGCATGGTCATGATTGGCATGCCTTGGACTTGATCAAACAAATCTTTGTCTAGCAGTTTGTCGGCATGCACATAAAGGTGTTCATGTGTATCGCTTGGGTTTTTCGCCAACAGTGCCGAGTCAACAGTGCGAAGGTACTTGCCTGAGCCTCGTTGCCAATCGGTTAAGATCGCTTTGCTACCGCGCTCAAGGCCTTTTAAGGAGTCGTTTAAGTGCTCAAGTGCGTCTTCCTCACTGATCCAGTCACTATGATTCAGTTCCGATAGAAGATCGGTTGCAGAGGTTAGATCGTGCAGCATCACATTGTTAAGAGCAGCAATCATGCTTGCGCTCGGCGACTTGACGGTATCTGGTAGCGTAATAGAGCCGTTGCTGGCATCGTCCATGGTTTGCAGAATACGTGCTAGATTGAGGGCTTTTTGGAAATTACCCGTAGCTTCAAAGGGAGAAGTAATCGAGCGCGCAGACGTGCTGCCAATTCTTAGGCCATTTTCACCACCTAAGAAAAATGCGATTGTATCCCCTTCTTCATAGTTGTAGTTACCTTCGGCATCGGTGTAACCAGACTTGCCACTAGGTTTAGCCACATAATATAAGCCTTCCACTGCGGCATCGATGAATTGGCCTTGAGTTGTTGGTGATTCTGTTGGAGGTGGTGGTGCAGTCGATGAGTCACTTTTACAACCTGCCAGTGCGATTGCAGCAATAACTGACGTTGCAATAGCTGAGTGTTTTAAAAACATTTTGTTCCTTATTTATTAGATATTTATCCATATTTCTGTAGAGGTTAAACCTCTGTTGCATAATAGCCTGAAAGCATATCTCAGAGGGGTAATTTATCACGGGAGAATATGTAAAACAATTCGTGATAATGGCAATGATTTATATTTGGTTTGCATGCATTGACTCGGGCAATGGTAGGTAATCAAGGATTCTAGTTTCAACTTGATCGAAGAAAGTGATTGACGCCAAAAATGTTTGATCGTTTGGCAGAGGTCTATATTTATGTGTAAACGTCGCTAACGACGGTAAAGTTACTCAGGGTCTTGGTTGTTTATCGAACAGTCTAGATTTTGACTCAAATACAAATCAAAAGTGACTCACTTCACAGTTTCCAGAAGGTGACTGTATTGTTTTTGGTCCGAAAGCAGGGTTTTCCGGAAGGGCGAGTTAGGGGATCTTACTAAAACTGTGTTTGGCCTTGAAAATTGAAGGCTTAGATAGCGTTGTTAAGCCTCTAAAACGAGGTTGAAGATCCCTTTCAAAAAGGTGGTTGAAAATAGTCATAAGCTGGCCTTAATGACCAGCTTCATAACACAAATTAATTAGTAGTTCGGAATGTTCATGGTATTAACATCACTTCCAATGTCGTGAGCAAACAATTGCTTCAAAACTTCTTTTGCTTGGTGTCCGAAAACATGAGAACCATATACTGGCCGTGGGTCTGAAGGGCGATCTTCACCGCCAAATCCAGCAAAGTGGTATCCGAAACCAAGGGCATGAACTAACTCATGTGCGACAAGCTCTGGTGAGTGAGTACATGTAGCTTCTTCACTAGCGATTCGTACCCAATGCCAACCAAGGTTAGCGATTGTGCTATCGGCGTCAATGATTGTAGTACCACTGGAACTCCATGGCCCCCTGCCAACTCCGCCACATAGCCCTGTATGACCTGCTGTTTCGTAGTTGGACTCAAAGATGAAGCCACCTTCGCTTGGAATACTTGAATAATCCACCTCATGACCCCACAACATATCTCCATCATTGGTCTGAATTTCAATGTTAACTTCTGGAATCTTATTATCTATTTCGGACAACTTGAATACTTGACGGCCTACCGCGTCTTCAATTAACTTGATCCCGTCGTAAATATTTTGGTGAGCTTCAAAGTTTGGCTCATTCGTTGAATTATTTACGTAGACTGGAATTAAGTTCTGATCGATGTCATGGCGACGAATCATACCGTCGACAGGTGGGGTGTTTAGATCCAGAGCGCAAGCAAATGCATCGCAATACCATTGGTTGTTCTTCGCTGCCAAATCTGACAATCCATCATGTGGTAGTAGAATTCCCTGATAGAGTTCTGAAAATTCATTTTCACCTAGGAGAGTAAATACCTTTGTAATACTCTCTGTTGTAGGTTTAGGGTTTCGGAAGTCACCACCGTCTCCACTATCACTATCACTGCCCCCACAACCTGCAAGCGCGATTGAAGCAATAACTGACGTTGCAATAACTGAGTGTTTTTAAAACATTTTGTTCCTTATTTATTAGGTATTTATCCATATTTTTGTAGAGGTTAAACCTCTGTTTCATAATACCCTGAAAGCATGTCTCAGGAGGTGAGTTTGTTACGGGGGTTTGTAAAAATTCATTACATAACAAATGGTTTATACTTGGTTTGCATGTATTGGTTTGGGTAATGATGGGTGATCAAGGATTAGTTTCGACTTGCTCGAAGAAAGTGATTAACGCCAAAAATGTTTGACAGTTTGGTAGAGGTCTATTTTTATGTGTAAATGTAGCTAACGACGGAAAAGTTACTCAGGGTCTTGGTTGTTTATTGAATAGTCTAGATTTTGACTCTAATACAAAGCAAAGGTGAGTTACTTCACACTTTCCAGAAGGCAACTGTATTTGCTTTGGTTCGATAAAAAAGGCTGGCCGAACGGTGAGCTTGGTCAGTTATTGAAGCTGTGCCTCGCACTCAAAATTGAAGGGTTAGATAGCGTGGTAAAACCGCTAAAGCGCCTATGATTTGCCGCAGATACTCCCACTTTAACGACAAGAAACCGTATGAAACTTGATATCAACGCACTGAAACACCACCAACTAGTCGAAGATGGTCAATTGGAGGGGTGTTACATTCATCAACCTGCTAAGGGCAGTCAGCAAGACGACCAAGCCGTATTGGCCGAGCGCCAAGCACTAGAGAATATGGGATATAAGGTCGTCCAGGTACAAACTAAAGGCCGTACCACAACGTTTTCTGAAGCCATGCAAGAGCTAGCCAAGAAGACGGCCAATCAGTCTAAGTAGTTAGCGACAGTGCCTATCGTTGTCTGAATGGATATCACTATGCGCTGACCCCTTCGTGCTCGGTAGATTGGGAAGGTAAACCCATTAAATTGCCTTCTTTTCCACTAATTGGTCGAGAATTGAACTGGCTTTCTCTCTAAACAAATCTCTCAATAAACGAACCGTTGGCGTGATTGACTGTCTGCTAGGGCAGACCAACCAAAGTTCGGTTGGTGTGGGCTTATAATTGCGCATAATACTGACGACACGCCCATTCAGAAGGTCATCGGACATATCGAGACAAGACTTAATTGCGATCCCTTTCCCTGCAACACACCAGCGTCTCACTAGGTCCCCATCATTTGAGGCCCTGTTACCCTTCAGCTTTACCTTGTGAGTAATACCTTGATCGCTAAATTGCCACTCATTTTGCAAGACATCATGTAGCTGATAAAACAGTGCATTGTGTTGTAGCAGATCATTGGGGTGCGTTGGCGTTTGATGCTCAGATAAATAGCTCGGGCTTGCACACAATACCCTAGGTACATCGCAGATCTTAAATCCATACATATTGGCATCAGTTGGTGACCCATAGCGCAATGCCAGATCAACAGAGTCACGATAAAAATCAATAGTGCTATCACTGATGTTTGAGCGCAGTGATACATTTGGGTATTGGCACAAAAACTCATCTAACCAATACGTGACAAGGTTTCGGCCTAAATCAGAGGATAGGGCGATACGAATCTCACCATGGATAGTGCCTAATTCCTCGTGTAGGCTCATTTTGGCCTGTTCAAGTTGCTTTAGTGCTTCCTCACACTTAGGTAAGTAGCGCTCTCCAGCAGGCGATAGTCTCAAGTGGCGTGTAGTGCGCACAAAAAGCTCGACACCCAAAGAGGCTTCTACGCGCTTTACTGCAGCACTAGCTGTCGCGGTGCGCATATCTAAATTGGTTGCCGCTGCGGTGATACTACGAAACTCCGCCACTTTCAAAATCACCTGTAAATCTTCCAAGAGCATAACGAGACCTTTCCAGTCCAGAGAGGACAACATTGAGGTATGAGTTAAACCATATATAGCAATGGAGCGTTTTGAGCAATCTATTTTCAAATTATTTTTGAAAATAATTCAATTTATCACCTGTTTTTAATGGTAAATGATTATTCTACTATACAAACGAACCGAAACACGCCGCCAAGTGTAGTGGTCACGCTACTATCAAATGATTTTTGATACTGCTTAAAAAATGAAAGGATAAACCTGAAAGTTACTGTATCTATACTAAATGGTATAGCAAGCTCTTTTGCTTTGGAAGGAGTTTAACTTTTTGTTTTGTATGATTTTTAATGCGTTGATATATAAAGGAAGCAAACATGACTAAATTAACTATTGTTGCAAATATTGTGGCGAATGAAGATAAAGTTGAGCTGGTAAAAACAGAGCTACTCAAGTTGATTGACATTACTCGCTCGGAGGAAGGGTGCGTTAATTATGACTTACATCAAGACAACGAAAATCCAGCTCATTTCTTGTTTTTCGAAAACTGGGCATCCCGTGAACTGTGGCAAGCACACATGGGGAACAAACACCTAGCCGATTACCTGGCGGCAACAGAAGGAGCCGTAGCGAGCTTTACCATTAACGAAATGACTCAAATCGCGTAATTCTGTATTGGGAGCACGTTGGTTATTTGTCGTAGCCCGTTCTCCAGAGTATCCCATTAAGGTATATCGAATGAAAAACATCAAACCACTTCTAGCAATTACGATTGCGGCTATCTTAAACACTGCGCAAGCCGCGGATATTGAAGTTGTCGCCCAGCTCAACGGAACACGTCCAGGAAACATCACGGTTACTGAACAAGGCCGCACATTCCTATCTATGCAACCTCTAGATGGACCTCAATACCGTGTTGTTGAGCTGATGAAAGATGGTTCAACAAAACCTTTTCCTAGTGAGGATTGGGCAAATGGTCCCGAGATTGGCGAGGTCGGTTTGTCTTCGGTGATTGGTATTGATAGTACAGACGACGGTGTCGTTTGGATTCTCGATATGGGCAGTGCTGAAGCGCCAGCGCAGATTGTTGCTTGGGATACGGAAAAAAACACCTTGTTTAAGCGTTTAGAGATAAGCAAAGATGTGACAGTTGGCAACTCTTTCCTGCAAGACTTTGCTTTAGATACAAAACGCAACCAGATGTATATTGCGGATACTAGCCTTGGAAATCTATTTGGTGAGCCGGCACCAGCTTTTATTGTGGTGGATCTAGAAACTGGTAAGTCTAGACGCGTGCTTGAATCATATAAGGCTTTACTATCACCAGAGTATGATGTGGTAATTGATGGCTCATTGATGGGGACGAAGCGCGAAGATGGTTCATCGGATGCACTCTACCTTGGACTAAATCCTATCACAATTGATGCGGCGAACGAATGGGTCTACTTCGGCACGGTTAATGGTAGCGCTATCTACCGGTTACCAGCGGGCGCTCTTGCAAACGAAAATCTGACTGACATAGAGCTAGCTCACTCCATTGAGTTCTATAACGAAAAACGGCCGAGTGACGGTATGATCATTTCGGAAAATGGAGATATTTATGTGGGCGATGTTGAGAAAAACGCCGTGAGTATTGTAACCAGTGAGAATTTCAAGACATTTGCACAAGACGATGAATTGCTCTCATGGGCGGATGGCTTCTCCATTCACGGGGGCTACCTCTACATTACGCAAAACTCCCTGCACCTAAATCCTGCTCTGAATGAAGGAGAGGAAGGGGCAAGCAAACCGTTCCACGTTTTACGCATCAAACTATACTAGTGAGTTGTCACTACTCCCTCCACTATTAAGCGTATGCTCTTCGCCATAACATACGCTTTTTGTTTTGGTTGCCACTCTCGTCCATTAAAATTTATTTGGTTATGCAATGACCTTTTTGTACTAAGCAGTAGAGCCCTTTGATTTTCAAAAATTAATTGAATGTGACTAAAAGATTGGGCGCTTTATCGCGAATATCAGAACGCTATCATTAAGCTGTCCAATTAAAGGAGAATGAACAATGTCAGTCCCAAATACAATGAAAGCCATTGGCTTTACCCGATCATTAGCAATTACCGAGAAGGAAAGCTTGGTTGAGTTTGATACAAGTATTCCTGAACTAAGAGAGGACGATCTTCTCGTCAAAGTGAGTGCTACTTCCATTAACCCTGCAGATGCGAAAATTCGTATCCGTAATGCAAAAGACAAAACTCTAGCGCAACCCAAAGTACTCGGTTACGACGCAGTTGGTGAAGTGATTGCTAAGGGTGGCAATGTTTCAGGCTTCAACATAGGTGATCGTGTGTATTATGCAGGTGATGTAACTCGTATGGGCGCTAATGCTGAATACCAAGTAGTCGACTACCGAATTACCGCTCACGCACCACATAGTCTTTCTGATGAGTCTGCGGCAGTGATGCCATTGGCGACATTGACCGGCTGGGAAGCTTTGTTTGATCGTCTGCGTATTCGTCCAGAAGAAAAGAAATCGATCTTGATTATTGGTGGTGCGGGGGGCGTTGGCTCAATAACTATTCAATTGGCGAAACAGCTCACTAATCTGACTGTGATTGCTACGGCTTCAAGGCTTGAGACAGAACAATGGGTAAAGGGCATGGGCGCTGACCACGTTGTCAATCACCGTAATCTAGTAGAATCTGTACGTGAAAAGGGCATCGAACATGTTGACTACATCTTCAATGTGGCTGATACCAAAGGTCATTGGGATGCGATGGTCGAGCTAATTGCTCCACAAGGCATGATCAGTTCAATTGTAGAGTTCGATGGTGGTGTCGATCTCTCTGCACTACAAGGTAAATCAGCAGGCTTTGTCTGGGAGTTAATGTTTACCCGCTCATTGTTTAACACTGACGATCTTCAGAAGCAGCAAGAGATTCTCTTCCAAGTTGCGAACTTGATCGATGCAGGGCGTATTAAGTCGACACTTACCACAACATTGAAGGGCTTCAGTGTCGAGACGTTCAAAGAGGCACATCAACGCATAGAAAGTGGTGCTTCAATTGGCAAAACTGCAATTAAATATTAAATCAGCGCTAGATACACTGAGTGTGTATGACTGATTGTTGACAAGACTGATTAAGCGGAAAAATCATTATGAAAAGTCAAATTATCAAGGATTTAGAGCAACGGTACACAGCAAAACGTTACGACAAACATAAACGCATTCCCCAAGAACAACTGAATATTATTTATGAAGCGATTCGTTTGTCTGCGTCATCAATAAACTCGCAACCTTGGAAATTTATTGTTATTGAAAGTGATGAGGCAAAAGAGCGCATGCATCGCACGTTTAGAAATAAGCATCACTTCAATCAGCCCCATATTAAGGCAGCCTCTCATATTATTCTGTTTGCGCATAACCCTAGCTATACCCGTGAAGATTACGCGAAGGTTGTTGATAAAGGGATTGCTGATGGGCGAGTCTTGCCGGAGAATCGAGAGCAAGCGTTTGGTAGTTTCGCATTTGCCGAGCTAAATACCCATGATTCCGGCGATACCTCTGCTTGGACCAAAGCACAAACCTATTTGGCACTGGGTAATACATTACATGTGTTGGCTCGATTAGGAATCGACTCTACTACAATGGAAGGCGTAGACTCTGCATTAATCAGCGAA
Source organism: Vibrio sp. R10-SG3-ISO3 (assembly GCF_059834225.1). NCBI lineage: Bacteria > Pseudomonadati > Pseudomonadota > Gammaproteobacteria > Vibrionales > Vibrionaceae > Vibrio > Vibrio sp. R10-SG3-ISO3. Next base: position 8,712 of record NZ_JCBDHE010000035.1, read on the forward strand.
GAGTTTTGCCGAGAACTGGGTGGGTATCAATGTGATGTCGCACTGGCCATGGGTTACCACCATCAAGAAGAAGACTATAATGCAAGTTTACCTAAATCGAGGCTGGCTCTTGATTCAGTGTTAACGGTGCTATAGGCCACAAAAGCATGAGTGAGGTTTCATCACCTCTCATGCTTTCCCGCTGCGTCTCCTTGCTATACCATTGTTTTGGGCAGATTGATTAATGGATCGTTGAATTACAAAATTATCCACATCCTTCTGTCCCATCACAATTCAGAAGTTATTCCACTAGCAGCGCTTTTATCTTTGGCATCACCTCTTTTGTGGCGAGGTACCCGGCTTCAATAGCCTGTTCTTTTTCATCAAATGCACCGCTGTTGCTTGGCTCAAACTTTGGGGCAATGATGATGTCTGCACTATTTAGCTCTTGCTGAGATAACCGACAGCTCTGCATGCGAAAAGTAGCAAGGGTGACCTTGCTTGCTTGTGCGTCAGGAGTCGGTTGATTGTGGCAAAATATATCGACTGCAATGATCTTTTGTGCGCCTAACTCTCTTGCCGCATCGACAGGAATCACGCTAAGAACACCACCATCAACCAGAATATCTCCTTGGTGCTCAACCGGTACAAATGCCCCAGGGATTGTTGATGAGGTTTGCACCGCGTTACCGGGATTTCCGGAACGAATCATCACGACTTCTTGCGTTGTGAGATTGGTAGCGGTAACGGCGACAGGTATTGGCATATCAGTTAAGTCATCATAGTCAACTTGGCTATTTATCCATTCAGAGAGTCTTTTCCCATTAACTAACCCTCTTGAAGACACCACAAAATCGGCCAGATCTAATATGCCAATCTCTTCAATTGCCGCTTCCATTTTCTCAACGGTCATGCCCGATGCATAGAGGACCGCTGCGATTGAACCTGCGGAAGTGCCGCTCACCACTTCTGCTTTTACCCCCTCTTCTTCGAGCGCTTTAATAACCCCAAGATGCATAAACCCTCGAACACCACCACCGCCAAAAGCAATACCGAGTTCATGTTTATCAGGTACTGGGGTCGTTACTGCGTTAAGGTCTTCGTAAACATTAGGAGAAGAGCAAGCCACTAAGCTGGCTGCTATGACTGAAAACATTAGCCTCTTGAACATCAAATTTTCCTAAATTGTGGAATCATCATCGTCTGAACCTATGTCATCTTGTTGAGCTAGTTACTTCTATTTGCAAGCTGCTATCGGAGCGAGTATCGTCAATAATAGTGAACTATATCTCTCAAATGGTTTGCTCAAATAGGTCAAATGCTCTTTAAAAAATGCCTATTTGTATCACCACGGCGGTTGAGGCACAAAATGAAACAGAGAATTAAACAAATAGTAGAGAGCCGGATTGTTGAAGATGGCATGGTCGAAACGGGCATCAAAGGTGTTAGTTTGTTTCGAGTGACGCACTCGATACCCTGTGCACCTGCGGTATATGAACCGACGGTGATTGTCATTTTGAGTGGTAAGAAAGAAGCGATTCTCGACGGCGATCATTACGTATATGACAACAGTCAATATATGTGCTGTACAGTCTCTCTACCCGTCGAAGCGGGGACACCTGAAGCCTCTACAGAAGAGCCTTTGCTAGGCGTTTATATTTCTCTAGATACCAAGGTTATGACTGAACTGGTGATTGAAATGGAGAGTGCCGTCAGCGCGATAAAACGACCAAAAAGTGGCTCGCAACCACCTGGTATGTCGCTGGCTAATTGGGATGATACCTTTTCTGATGCGCTACTTAGGTTACTTCAACTGGGCGACAGTAGTATCGATACCACTATCTTGGGTGAAAGCCGTCTGCGGGAATTCTACTACGCAGTGCTGAAAGGCGATGCTGGTATTTCTGCAAGAAGAGCGTTTGGAATTGGAAACGAAATCGCGAAGTCGATCGAGTACCTGTCACTGAACCTGAGTAAGAACGTCACTATTGATGAACTCGCTTCTATCGTTTGCATGAGTCGTGCAGTTTTCCATCGTAAATTCAAACAAGCAACTCGTATGTCCCCTATCCAATTTATGAAGTCTATGCGCTTAAACAAAGCCGCTATCAAGATAGCAGGAGGGATGGGCGTTAACGAGGCTGCAATGGCGGTAGGGTATGTGAGCTCTTCTCAATTCAGCCGTGAGTTTAAACGTATGTATGGCCAATCGCCTAAGCAATGGAGTCAAGCTAAGGGCATGATTGAGAATATTGCGTAGTTAGCGAATTATTAGATAGTTTAAAATGCCTATTTGATACAAATAGGCATTTTTTAAAGAGCAATTCGCCTATTTTCCGTTCAGGGTGATAGATATAGTAATTCCACTGCGTCAGTGAAAGGTGACTTGCCGTGAAAAAAATTATTCTATCTATAGGAGTCAGTATGGCACTTGCTACTACAACCTTTGCTAAGGACATCAATGAGGATCTTTACCAACTGGAAAATACGGTTCATGACATGGAAGGTAATGTCTATCGAACGGTGACCATCGGTGATCAGGTCTGGTTAGCTGAAGGGCTGAGAAGTACCAAGTTCCAAGATGGTTCGGCTGTTAGCTCTGGCGTCATTCCAAAAGATGATGAAGCTAACTTGTTGAAATATGGTCGACTATACAACTGGCATGATGTCGCTGATGAGAGAGACTTATGTCCTGAGGGTTGGAGAGTTGCGACAGATGAGGACTGGAAAAAGCTTGAGCGAAGCATTGGCATGCCTGAAGACGAAGTTCACCAAGAAGGTTGGCGAGGCGGTGACCAACAGCTTGGCTTACAGCTAAAAGAGGCACAAGCTGACGGGCCATTTAAAAAGGTGGATCAGTCTTTAGTCAACAAACATAACTTCTTTGCCAGACCTGCTGGTGTTAAATGGAATGGCTTTTACATCACAGAGGGAGCTTATACCGAGTTTTGGACTGCCGATAGCGCATCTGACGCTAAAGGTATCATTCGCACATTGGCTTACTCTTGGTGGAATGCGCACAAAGGCGAAATTCGTCGTGCGACCAGCTCAAAAGATTATATGTTCAGTGTTCGCTGCGTAAAAATTTAAATTAGATCCAGAAGTTTTCTTCACTATATCAATAGCTCTTTCATTGTAGTTCTTCTATTTCTACTCGGTACTCGATATGACATATTCTTCAATTTTAATTACCGGCGCAAACTCTGGACTTGGGTTTGAGGCTGCTAAACAGTTTGCTCAAAGAAAAGGTATTTCAAAAATTATTTTGGCATGCCGAAGTGAAGAGCGAGCGGAACAAGCGCTTCAGCAGTTGGAAAAACTCACAGGCAAGAACATTTTCGAAACATTGATTGTAGATGTAAGTGATTTAGAGTCCTGTCGAAAAGCAGCTGAAAATCTTGATACCCAAGTCGATGGCATTGTATTAAATGCTGGTGGTGCAGGCGGTTCTGAGCCTACAAAACTTACAAAAGATGGTGTTATTTTTACCTTCGCAGTTAATGTATTAGGGAATATCCATTTAGCGGAACGTTTAATGAATAACGGGAAGTTAAACACTAGGGGATCGGTCGTGTATGTCGCCAGCTTTGCAGCAAGAGGAGCGCCTGAGATTGGCGCCGCGAAACCGCCGATTACAGAAGGATCGATAGAAGAGTGGGTATCGGTTGTAAGTGGAGAAAAATTTGCCCAAAACAAGGCGTATACTGACCACTATGGTTCGGTAAAACTTATGGGTGCCCTATGGACCATGAGCATGGCACGCAAACATCCGAACTTTAGGTTCGTCACTGTTGATCCAGGAATGGCAGCGGGTACATCGGGGGCAGATGCTTTCCCTTGGTATCAAAAATGGGCAACCAATGCCACAATGAGAGTTTTGCAGTTCTTTGGTAAAGCACATTCTGTTGAAGTGGGTGCCAAGCGTTATGTGGACGTGATGCTAAATACAGAGGATTTTGAGACTGGTATTTGGTGGGGCAGTGAAAAAGGGTTAACGGGAAAATTAGCCAACCAAGCAATACATTGGCCGGAAATTATTGGTCAAGAGTCAGTCCAAGATAATGCAAATACCGTTATTCATGAGTTTATAAAGTAGAAGTTTTAGTGTGAAATTATTCAGAGAACTCAAACAAATTTGAGCTATTGGATTAAAAAATCAATAGCTTCAACTGACGGGTTATTGAGTCCCAAGCCCTAGAAAAACAGAGCAACTGCTAAGTCACTCATATTACCGTCGAACACTACACGCTTCGGGTGGCTAATTAAAACTAAACGCCCCCGAAGCGGCTCGATTCAATTGAGCTGTTGATGGTTTGATTGGTTAATTAGGCCAATAAATCCACAATGGCTTTGCCAACAGCGTGCGCGCTAGTTGGATTTTGCCCTGTGATAAGGCGGTCATCGACAATCACAAACTCTTGCCATGGCTGGACTTTAGAGTAGCGTGCTGCACTGCGTGCGAGAGACTCTTCAAGAAGAAAAGGAATGTCGTTGATTGTACCGAAGTCAACTTCTTCTTCGCGAGTAAACCCTGTCACGGATTTAGAGGCGATGAGCTTCTCGCCGTTGCTGAGTGTGATTGGCAGAAGAGCACCAGGACCATGACATACTGCCGCAATAATGCCGCCGTTTTCATAGTGTGTTGCGGAGATGTTTGCGAATTCTTCATTGCTTGCTAGATCTGAAAGAAGGCCAAAGCCTCCGGGGTAGAAGATCGCATCGTAGTGTTCTCCGTTCACTTGTGAAACAGGGATCGTGTTATTGATGCGATTTTGGAAATCATCATTCGCTAAGATTTTCGTGTTGACCACATCACCTTCTATATCGGTACCGTACAGTGGTGCCTGACCACCTTTTATTGAAGCAATATCGTACCCAAAGCCAGCTTCAAGCAGTTGGTCAAGCGCATGAGTAAGCTCTGGCGCGTAAGTTCCGTTCGCTTGGTCGGTATCACCGAGTGTCGCGTGGTTTGTCACAATAATTAGTACTTTTTTCATGCTGCTTTCCTCAAATGTTTTGCGTCTCTTTGTTCAACACCCTCATACTATTTGCTATTCAAATGAGTGATAATACACTGGTTTGACAAAACATTATTGCTAAATAGCAAAGGTAATTATGGATAGCTTTGAGGGTATCAACGAATTTGTTACGGTCGCGGAGAGCTTAGGGTTTTCTTCTGCAGCAAAACAATTAGGTTGCAGTACGAGTCACGTTAGCCGCCAAGTGACGAAATTAGAGGAACGACTGGGTGTGGCGTTGTTAGCTCGTTCAACACGGATGGTGAGCTTAACTGAGGCCGGTCGAGCGTATTACCAGCAATGCAAAGAGCTAGTGATTGGGCTCCAACAAGCGAACGAACAGCTTACGACACAGCAAACTCAGTTAAGTGGTACGTTGCGTGTTAGTGCCGCTGGCGCATTTTCTGAAAACTATGTCGCTCCTGCTCTAATGGAATTCGCGAAACTGCATCCGAATCTCACCGTAGAAATTAACTTCAACACCCGTATGGTCAATTTTATTGAAGATGGTTTTGACTTTGCCATCCGTTATGGACGGTTGAGTGATTCGGGGTTGGTCGCGAGAAAACTCGTTGATCGACCCATGGCAGCAGCAGCCAGCCAGCACTATATTGATGAACATGGTCTGCCTATTCATCCAGAGCAGCTAAAGCAGCATAGTTGCATCATTGCCAATAAGGATGTCTGGTTGTTTGAAAAGGATGGAAAGCCCTTAGATGGCGTCAAAGTTCAGGGGAGATGGAAAAGCAACAATGTCCACACTGTTTTACAGGCTTGCAGCGAAGGATTAGGCATCGCGTATCTACCCAAAAGCAGTTTTAACGATGCCCTTTCATCAGGTCGATTAGTCCCTATTCTGGAGCCTTATTGGGGAAGTGGTAATAGTAGCTGGATTGTTTATCAGAATCGTCACTTCCTGCCATTGAGAGCAAGGTTAGCGATCGATTATCTTCTAGAGCGCTTTTCAAAATGGCAAGAGTGAGAAACTCGCTACAAATGTGAGCAATCCAATCATCGATTAGATAATCTCTACATTTAAATTCAAAGTGGATAATTGGTGGGTTTGAGAAGCACGATCAAGCTTAAATCACGGTCTCATCAGTGTTCGCGTGATACCATCAACACGTTTATTTTCCACAGAGACACACGCATGTCATCAGATTACTACGGAACCAGCGCCGGTTATGCGCGCAAAGAAGCGGGCTATCGTGAAAAAGCGCTGAAACTTTATCCTTGGGTATGCGGCCGTTGTGCCCGAGAGTTTGTTTACTCCAATCTTCGTGAACTCACCGTGCACCACAAAGATCACGACCACACTAACAACCCGGAAGATGGCAGCAATTGGGAGCTGCTTTGTCTCTACTGCCACGATCATGAGCACAGTAAATACCTAGAGCACGATCGCTATGGCAGCGAAATCCAGCCTGGTGAAGATGATCACCAAAGCGCGACCTACAATCCTTTTGCCGATCTGGCGAAGATGATGAAAAAATGACAAGGCGCTCGCCATCACAAGGCAAAATCATCGTTTTTCTTTCTATATGCGGAGGGTGTCATACCTGTGCATTGTTTGAAAATGCTGTTGAACGATGATTTTGATTTGAAACCGCAGTTAAGCGCGATATCCAATAAGGTGAATCGGCGAGTATGCGGATCTTGTAGCTGACGCTTTACTTCATCCACCCTCCATTCATTGATGAATTGAAAAAAATTCTTATTCAATCCATTGTTTAAAAGTGACGATACTTCTCGCCTCGGCATCCCAAGTGAGTGAGAAAGCTGATATATCGTCAGGTCCGGATTTAAGTAGAGCTTTTCCGTTGCCATTAGTACATTGAGCTTTTGCAGATCTTCTGGGGCGTATGTTGGGGCGTTGACATTATCACTACGAGATGAGGTTTGCCTTTCATCTTGTTGCTCCCAACCCAAAGTTTGGTGTAACGGAGGTTGTTCTACTCCAAAGACGCACAACACGATAATAAAGGTTAGATATGAGAGCAGATGAGCGTCCATCGGATCAAGCAACGAGGTATCACCTGACTCATTGATGATATTGAGCAAGACCAAAAAAGCAAACAGTGAGGGAATGACGTAAATCCAAATCAAACTGATCGTCGACCCTTGCTGGGAGAAATAAGTGGATAAATTTCTATTATGTTTGCGAAGTATGCGAATGGTCCAAGCCGAATAGATCATAAAGATGATCAGATTGCATTGACCAAAAAACGCCAACATTCCCTCGACGACATCCGGTTTAGCAGTGATGAAGTTCAGTTTATCCAACAAGCTGGAACTTGACCCAGGTAGAACAACGGCGTCTGGCTGATAGAGCGTGAATAGTGCGTAGAAGAGCAGGAAAGGGATCATGTGAAATACGTACTTGTACGATGGCCAATACTCTTTGCTGATTAGCTGTTGTGTATAGATGAGCATGATTGGGCCATGCAATAAGTTTAATGCTGGATTAAGCCACGGAGCCATTAAGTGTGGACCGTGATCGTTTATCAAATCCAGCATGTGGCTAGTAAATGGAGCGAGTAAGACAAATAACCAGATCGTAATAATCACATATCCACGATGGAATTGAGGTTGCCTCAGCATCTTGAGGACGGTAAATGCCGAGAGAGTCAGTGCAATGACCCCGAGGTTCCATGTCATATTGAATTCTACCACTCTCACTTTTCCTCGTTGACAACAAAGGTTTTTGTTTCGGCAAGCTGTCCGTTATTTCTTCGCGCATATCATATTGGAAAAATATAAAAAGTTCTAAAAATAGCGTCCAAACTTATGTTTTAGGACGATCGAGTTTGGGCTTGAGGGAATACTGTGGCTTATCAACTCAATACTAATTAGGTGATTTAGATGTTAAAGGTTCTTAGTAAAGCAGTGCTTTTAGGATTGATGACTGCGACAGCATTCCCGCTTCTCGCCCAAGACGATTTCCCCAAGTTACCAGATACAGGGCAAACGGGTCATTTTGATACTAACGGAAAACCATTGGCTGCTTCGAGTGACAGTTTGTATTTAGGCCAAGATGCGTCTTATGAAGGCGTGCCCTTGCGATATCAAGACAATGGTGATGGTACAGTGACCGATTTGAATACCGGGTTAATGTGGCAACAAGATCACGACACAACGAGAAGAAACCTAGCTGACTCAGCAGCGGTCGTGGAATCAATGACCCTCGGCGGCTATGATGATTGGCGCCTTCCTACCATAAAAGAACTTTATTCTCTCGCCAACTTCGATGGTGAATTAATGAAGCCCGAGAGCGGTGCAGTTAGCCAACCTTATATCGATACCGAATACTTCGATTTTGAATACGATAAGCGTTTGCCTTTTGCCGGTGCATTTTGGTCTAGCACCGTGTATAACAAAGGGGCAGTACAAAATTTCACCACTCATGGAGGGCTGCAGGGTGGCTTCGGCTTCAATTTTGCCGATGGACATATCAAATCCTATGAAACAGGGTTGTTTTTTGATGGGTCAGAAATTCAGGACTCCGATAATATGTTTGTACCAGGTAACTACGTACGCGCAGTTCGTGGCACAACGACTCTCTATGAAATGGATTACGTTGATAATCAAGATGGTACCGTTACAGATCGCTCGACTGGCTTGATGTGGGCGAAAAGTGACAGTGGCGAAAGGATGAACTGGGTTGACGCACTGGAGTACGCCGAAAACGCCACTTTGGCAGGGTATAGTGATTGGCGTTTACCTAACGCAAAAGAGCTTCAATCTCTGGTTGACTACGAAAAGAAAGATCTACCCGCGATCAACACGACTTATTTTGATGTGACACCAACTCAGTTTGAGTCAAGCAATGATTCGTACTATTTTTGGACGAATACCACTCAAGGTGACTTTAAACACACGGCGGTCTACGTTTCTTTTGCGCAGGCATGGAGTAAGAAAAATT
>NZ_JCBDHE010000036.1:0-9691 GCF_059834225.1 Vibrio sp. R10-SG3-ISO3
GGTCAGTGGCTGCTTAATTTTTAACGGAAAATTTTCCGATTTCATTAACTAATTGTTGATTAGTGTCTAGAATACCCCTCAAGTTTTTATGACAACGTCTATAGGTAATTTCATGAAGTTTAGCGCGGTGATTCTCGCGGCGGGCAAAGGGACTCGCATGTACTCTAACAAGCCAAAGGTACTGCATACCCTAGCGGGTAAACCTATGGTGAAGCACGTGATTGATACTTGCTCTGGGCTCGGCGCGCAAAACATCCACCTCGTCTATGGCCACGGTGGCGATCAAATGCAAGCTGAACTGAGCCAAGAGTCGGTTAACTGGGTATTGCAAGCGGATCAATTAGGGACAGGTCATGCGGTGGATCAAGCGTCGGATCAGTTTCAAGATGATGAAAAGATCCTGGTGTTGTACGGCGACGTGCCTTTGATCTCGGAAGAGACCATTGAGAGCTTGCTGGATGCGCAGCCTACCGGCGGCATCGCGCTCTTGACCGTCGTCTTAGACAACCCAACAGGCTACGGCCGTATCGTCCGTAAGAATGGCCCTGTTGTGGCGATCGTTGAACAAAAAGATGCCACCGAAGAGCAGCGTCAAATCAAAGAGATCAACACAGGTGTGATGGTCGCGACAGGCGGCGATCTTAAGCGCTGGTTATCTGGCCTCAACAACCAAAACGCGCAAGGTGAATATTACCTCACTGACGTCATTGCGGCCGCGCACGACGAAGGACGCGCTGTCGAGGCCGTTCACCCAGTCAATCCTATCGAAGTGGAAGGGGTGAACGATCGCAATCAGTTGGCGCGCTTAGAACGTGCCTTCCAATCCATGCAAGCTCGCAAGCTGCTTGAACAAGGCGTGATGCTGCGTGACCCAGCACGTTTTGATTTGCGTGGTGAGCTGCAATGCGGTATGGACTGTGAGATTGACGTCAATGTTGTGATTGAAGGTAGCGTCTCTCTTGGCGATAACGTAGTGATTGGCGCTGGGTGTGTGCTCAAAGATTGCGAAATCGACGACAACACCATTGTGCGCCCATACAGCGTGATTGAAGGTGCTACGGTCGGTGAAGAGTGTACCGTTGGGCCATTTACTCGTCTTCGCCCTGGCGCAGAGCTGAAGAAAGATGCCCACGTTGGTAACTTTGTTGAAATGAAAAACGCGCGTCTTGGTCAGGGTTCAAAAGCCAACCACCTCACTTATCTTGGCGATGCTGAGATTGGTGAGCGCACCAACATTGGCGCGGGTACGATTACGTGTAACTACGATGGCGCAAACAAGTTTAAAACCATCATCGGCAACGATGTGTTTGTTGGCTCAGACAGCCAGCTGGTGGCACCAGTGACGATTGCTGATGGTGCGACCATAGGCGCAGGCACGACGCTGACGAAAGACGTTGCACAAGGTGAGTTAGTCATCACTCGCGCTAAAGAGCGCAAGATTGCAGGCTGGCAGCGTCCGGTGAAGCAAAAATAATTGTCGATGCTCAGTTTCAAAGCCGCTTCATTGAAGCGGCTTTTTTCTATCTATAAGCTTGGAATCGCAATGCGCTTTTCTAGCCAGCGCACGGCTTGAGAGACCAATAAGATAAGCAATAGATATTCGAGTACCAAAAAGGTGTATATCTCCAAAGGTAAGTATTCGGTGACCACCAGCTCGTTCGCTCTGCGGGTCAGATCGCTCAGACCAATGACACTGACCAACGAACTCATTTTGAGGATATAGACAAATTGGTTTCCCAGTGGCGGCAAAATCTGACGGAAGGCTTGTGGCAACATCACAAAGCGCATGGTCTGCCAGTAACTGAGTCCTAACGATTCAGAGGCTTCGCGTTGACCTCGGCTAATGGCTTGAATACCACCGCGAAAGACTTCCGCCATAAAGGCGCTTTCGGCGATCGTTAGGGCTATCACGCCTGCCCAGAAATGGTTTAAGGAAAGATCGAGTAAGGTAGGCATCCCATAATAGACCCACAGCAGCAAAACGAGCACCGGGACTGAGCGTACGCTTTCGACATAGAGGCGATTGAACCAACGTAACACTCTCAGGTTAGATAAGGCAGGCATCGCGACCATCAAGCCAAGGCTCATCGCTAGCACCATACTGAGCAAGGAGATCTGCACCGTCTCACCAAATCCACCCATCAAAAACAGCACATTTGCTCGGCCTTGCTCGGTGGTAGGATCGAGTACATACCATCCCCATTGATAGTCACTGCAGCCAGTCAGCAGCAGCGAAGTGATCAACACCCATACTTTAGTGGTCACATTACACCTTGTTTAGACTAGAAAATCCGTTTCTTACTGCTATGTTAACAATGAAAGTGGAATTCGTGTAATGACTAAGGACGATAAAATGAAACCGATCATCTGCGCACTGCTCATCAGCCTGTTGTCCCTCCCGCAAGCGATGGCTCAAGGCAGTCGCCTCCATCAGATTTTAGACTCAGGCGTTCTGCGTGTTGGTACGACCGGCGACTGGAACCCAATGACGATGAAAGACCCGGCGACCAATAGTTATCGAGGGTTTGATATCGATGTGACCACCGAATTAGCCAAAGACCTAGGGGTCAGTGTCGAGTTTGTCGCCACTGACTGGAAAACCTTGGTCAATGGCGTGACTGCCAACAAATATGACATTACAGGCAGTGCGTCGCTCAATATGTCTCGCGCTAAGGTAGCGGGGTACAGTCAGCCCTATTTTTATCTCGCTTTTGTCCCGGTTGTGCAGAAGAAGGATCTGGAGCGTTTCTCTGACTGGTCTGATTTTGACTCGCCTGACGTCAAAGTGGCTGCCACACTGGGTACCGTACAAGAAAAGATGGTGAAAGCGTTTTTCCCTTCTGCGCAGCACATTGTCATCGAAGCGCCCGCTCGTGATTTTCAAGAGCTATTGGCGCGCCGCGCGGACGTCTCGGTGACCTCCAACGTGGAAGCTGCGACCTTGGTCGAGAAGTTTCAACAGCTGGCGATTGTGCCTGTCAAAGAGGCAAGAAAGCCCACCCCGATCGCGATGCTGTTACCCCAAGATGACCAAGTATGGATCAATTACATTAATCACTGGGTTGAGTTGAAGAAAACCCAAGGATTTTTCAAACAGACCGCCGAAAAGTGGGGGCTGAAAACACTTTAGTGTAATAGGTATAGATAGTAAAAGAGCCGCAAAGCGGCTCTTTTGACATTATTTGACACGCCTTATGGGCGTTCAAACACCGTCGCGATGCCTTGACCTAGACCGATACACATGGTCGCTAATCCGTATTTGGCGTCTTGCGCTTCCATAAGATTGATCAAGGTAGTTGAGATGCGTGAACCTGAGCAGCCTAACGGGTGACCGAGAGCGATAGCGCCGCCATTCAGGTTGACCTTTTCATCCATCACGTCCAGTAAGCCGAGATCTTTCGCAACAGGCAGAGCCTGGGCGGCGAAAGCCTCATTGAGCTCAACCACATCCATATCATCAATAGATAGGCCAGCGCGCTTGAGGGCTTTTTGCGTCGCAGGTACAGGTCCGTATCCCATGATGGAAGGATCGCAACCGGCAATCGCCATACCCTTGATGCGAGCGCGAATGGTGAGACCAAGCTCTTTGGCTTTCTCCTCACTCATGATTAACATGGCAGAGGCGCCATCAGACAGAGCGGAAGAGGTGCCCGCAGTGACGGTACCATTGGCAGGGTCAAACACAGGGCGCAACTGAGACAGACCTTCGACCGAAGTTTCTGGACGAATTACTTCATCAAAGTCGAGGGTAAACAGTGTGCCGTCTGCGGCGTGACCTTCTGTCGGAAGAATCTCGTTCTTAAAACGGCCTTCGACCGTGGCTGCGTGAGCTCTAGCGTGCGAACGTGCCGCGAACGCATCTTGCTGCTCACGACTGATTTGGTGCAGTTTGCCGAGCATCTCCGCGGTGAGCCCCATCATACCCGCCGCTTTCGCTACGTGTTTTGACATGCCTGGGTGGAAGTCGACGCCATGATTCATTGGAACGTGCCCCATGTGCTCGACACCACCAATCAGACAGATCTCTGCATCGCCTGTCATGATGGCGCGCGTGCCATCGTGCAGCGCTTGCATTGAGGAGCCGCACAGACGGTTAACCGTCACGGCACCAATCTCAATCGGCAGCCCTGCGAGGAGCGCGGCGTTACGGGCAATATTGAAGCCTTGCTCAAGGGTTTGTTGCACACAGCCCCAGTAGATGTCTTCAATCTCGCTTGGGTTCACCTGCGGGTTACGGGCCAAGATGCCTTTCATTAAGTGTGCCGATAAATCTTCTGCACGCGTATGGCGGAATGCGCCGCCTTTTGAACGTCCCATCGGAGTACGTAGACAATCGACAACGACAACGTTTCTAGTGTGGGTAGTCATGCTGAAATCTCCTTAGATAGAACTTTGCTGCTGTTGGCCATAGAAGGTCTCGCCTTTTTCAGCCATGGTTTTGAGCAGTTTTGGCACCTGGTACATTGCACCCAGATCCGAGTATTGCTGCGCCATTGCGACAAACTCAGCAATGCCCACACTATCGAGATAACGGAACACCCCACCACGGAATGGAGGGAAGCCAAGACCATAAACCAGCGCCATATCCGCTTCTTGAGGAGAGGCGATGATGCCCTCTTCAAGACACAGCACCACTTCGTTGATCATTGGAATCATCATGCGTTGAATAATGGTTTGGTCATCAAACGCTTGCGACGATTGCGTCACTTCAGCGAGCAGCGGTAACACATCATCACTGAAGGTTTTCTTCGGTTTGCCTTTTCGATCGACGCTGTAGCTGTAGAAGCCACTGCCGTTTTTCTGGCCGTACTTGTTTGCATCAAACAGCGCATCAATCGCATCACGATCCGATTTACCCATACGCTCTGGGAAGCCTTGCGCCATGACGGCTTGAGCATGATGTGCCGTATCAATACCTACCACATCGAGCAAGTAAGCAGGGCCCATCGGCCAACCAAATTGACGCTCCATGACTTTATCGACTTGGGTGAAATCGGCCCCATCACGCAGTAGCAAGCTAAAGCCGCCAAAGTAAGGGAAGAGCACACGGTTGACGAAAAATCCCGGGCAGTCATTGACCACAATCGGGGATTTGCCCATCTTAGCCGCATAGGCGACCACGCGGTTGATGGTGTCGTCTGAGGTGTGTTCACCACGGATGATCTCGACCAATGGCATGCGGTGTACGGGGTTAAAGAAGTGCATACCACAGAATTTGTCTGGGCGAGACAGCGACTTAGCCAGCAAGTTGATTGGAATAGTCGATGTGTTCGAGGTGATCACCGTCTCTTCGCTCACCTGCTGCTCAACTTCACTCAGCACAGCGGCTTTGACTTTCGGGTTTTCAACCACAGCTTCGACGACAACATCAGCTTGCTCAATGCCCGCGTAGTGCAAGCTTGGTGTGATGGAGGCAAGGATGCCTGCCATTTTGAAGCCATCAATACGGCCACGTTCAAGCTGCTTGTTGAGTAGCTTAGAGGCTTCGGTCATGCCCAGATCCAGTGACGGCTGAGCAATGTCTTTCATTAGCACCGGTACCCCTTTGAGGGCGGATTGGTAAGCAATGCCGCCGCCCATGATGCCAGCGCCAAGTACCGCAGCTCGCGCCGTGGCTTTGTCGGCCGATTTTTCTGCTTTCTTGGCAATCCCTTTGATGTATTGATCGTTAAGGAACAGGCCAACTAACGCCTTCGCTTCCTCGGATTTTGCCAACGTAATAAAGTGTTTACGTTCAATGGCCAACGCTTCATCGCGCGCAAAACCTGCGCCTTGTTCGATGGTCTTGACCGCCGTCATCGGCGCTGGGTAGTGCGGGCCTGCTTTCTGGGCGACTAACCCTTTGGCCATGGTAAAGCTCATCATAGATTCGAGCTTGCTGAGCGTCAGCGCGGAGGTTTTTTGTTTGCGGCGAGCTTGCCAGTCGATTTTCTCATTGACGGCTAGGGTGAGCGTGCTCAGCGCAGAGTCGTAAAGTGTCTCAGAGTCGACGACGGCGTCCAACAATCCGATCGCGAGTGCTTCGTCTGCACGGCAGGCTTTGCCTTGTGTGATCACTTCCATCGCACTGTCTGCGCCGATAACGCGCGGTAGGCGAACACAGCCACCAAAGCCTGGCATGATACCCAGTTTGGTTTCAGGTAGGCCGATGCTGGTGGTTTTATCGCCAATACGCATGTCGGTAGCGAGTACACACTCACAACCGCCACCTAAGGTGTGGCCTTTGACCACAGAGACGGTCGGCACTGGGAGATCTTCAAGCTTATTGAAGATGCTGTTGGCGAATTGGAGCCACGTATCGAGCTGGGCTTCTGGTTTGGCAAACAAACCTAAGAATTCGGTGATGTCGGCGCCAACAATGAACGCGTCTTTGTCTGAAGTCAGCAGCAGACCTTTAAGACCTGAATGTTGAGCGAGGGCATCGAGCGCCTTATCGAGAGACTCGAGTGTGGCGAGATCGAGTTTGTTAACGGATTGTGGAGAGCAGAAACAGAGTTCAGCTAACCCGTCGTTTAATTCCTTTACCTGTAGGGTGTCGGCTTGGTAAATCATTGTCTATCTCCATGACATACAATCGTGGATTGCGTGTTGATCTCGCGAATCGGTCGTTGTGGACCACGCAAGATTAACTAGGAAAGTTGTTATATTTATTGCTCTGGTTAGACCAGAGAACTTAGTGTGGATCGCTCATTGGACAAATTCAATACATTTTTCAAACAAGTGTTTAACATTGTGCGCTTGGACAAATCTTAGACGACGCGCAAACCGCTCTCATGATAGACTCACGCCAGTTTGCTAAGACTTGCTATGCCCATGAATGATCACCCTTATTTAGTTCCCCTGCAGCCTGCGGTGTTTGAAGAAGAGATAAAGAAGAGCGTCTTTATCACCCAGCTCGCCCATACACCGAGTATCGACAGTGCCAAGGCGTTTATCGAACAAGTGAGACGGGCGCACCCCAGTGCTCGGCACCATTGTTGGGGTTTTGTCGCAGGGCGACCGGAAAATTCCATGCTGTGGGGATTCAGTGATGATGGTGAGCCGTCGGGGACGGCGGGCAAACCCATTTTGGCTCAATTATCCGGATCGGGAGTTGGTGAAGTGACGGCAGTCGTCACCCGTTATTCAGGTGGTATCAAGCTGGGGACGGGAGGCTTGGTCAAAGCCTATGGTGGCGGTGTGGGGCAAGCGCTTAAGTTGCTTCAAACAATTGAGAAAAAAATCACCACAAACTTGCGACTGGAGTTAGACTATGGCTTCCTGCCTATTGCGCAGGCGATGCTACCGCAATTCAATGCCGTGGAAGTATCGGCCGAGTACAGCGATCATGTCGTGCTGGTGGTAGAGATAGAGCGGAGGGATGCCGCTGTGTTTACCCAGGCGGTCATCAATAAAAGTGGCGCCAAAGCTAACATCACCTCTTTCGATGGAAAACAATGATAATTAGGAAGTCTGAAGCCAAGCTTCAATAGTCGTCTCTGTATGCAATTTCGTTCAATTATTCGCATCGTCGGCCTACTGCTGGCCTTATTTAGCGTCACCATGCTGGCGCCTGCTTTAGTCGCACTTATCTATCGAGATGGTGCGGGCGTGCCCTTTGTCACCACCTTTTTTGTTTTGCTTGCCTGTGGCGCAGTGTGTTGGTTTCCGAATCGTCGTCATAAACATGAACTGAAAGCCCGTGATGGTTTTCTGATTGTGGTGCTGTTTTGGACGGTACTGGGCAGTGCAGGGGCGCTGCCTTTTTTAGCGGCGGATTACCCCAATGTGTCGGTGACCGATGCGTTTTTTGAATCATTCTCTGCGCTGACCACGACAGGGGCCACCGTCATTGTTGGGCTGGATGAGTTGCCAAAAGCGATCCTTTTTTATCGTCAGATACTGCAATGGTTTGGTGGCATGGGGATCATCGTGCTCGCGGTGGCGATATTACCCGTGCTGGGTATCGGTGGTATGCAGCTTTATCGCGCTGAGATCCCAGGTCCAGTTAAAGATACCAAGATGACGCCGAGGATTGCAGAAACTGCGAAAGCGCTTTGGTATATCTACCTCAGTTTGACGATCGCGTGTGCACTTGCGTTCTGGTTGGCCGGCATGACGCCATTCGATGCGATCAGCCACAGCTTTTCGACTATCGCGATCGGGGGCTTCTCTACTCATGACGCCAGTATGGGTTATTTCGATAGCTACGCCATCAATATGATCACTGTGGTGTTCTTGTTGATTTCTGCCTGTAACTACTCACTTCACTTTGCCGCCTTTGCTTCTGGCGGTGTGCACCCTAAATATTATTGGAAAGATCCCGAGTTTCGCGCATTCCTCTTTATTCAAGCGCTGCTCTTTATCATCTGTTTCCTCGTGTTATTGAATCATCACTCTTACGACTCAAAATACGATGCGTTTGACCAAGCGCTGTTCCAGACGGTTTCGATTTCGACAACAGCAGGCTTTACCACCACAGGATTTTCAGAGTGGCCGCTGTTTCTTCCCGTCCTATTGCTGTTCTCCTCTTTTATTGGTGGTTGCGCCGGTTCGACCGGTGGTGGGATGAAGGTGATCCGTATCCTACTATTAACACTACAAGGCGTGCGAGAGCTCAAACGTCTGGTTCACCCAAGAGCGGTGTACACCATTAAAGTCGGCGGAAGTGCTCTATCACAACGAGTGGTCGATGCCGTGTGGGGATTTTTCTCTGCCTACGCATTGGTCTTTGTGGTTTGCATGCTGGGTCTTATTGCGACCGGCATGGATGAGTTAAGTGCCTTCTCCGCAGTGGCCGCCACGCTCAACAACTTAGGCCCGGGTCTTGGCGAAGTGGCGCTCCACTTCGGCGATGTGAATGATAAAGCCAAATGGGTGTTGATTGTCTCTATGTTGTTTGGGCGTCTCGAAGTGTTCACCCTACTGATTCTGCTGACCCCTACCTTTTGGAAAAGTTAAAGGAAGCCTATGTCAAAAGCGCTGTTTCTCTATTCTTCCCGTGAAGGACAGACAAAAAAAATTCTCCACACCCTGCAACAACAATTGGACATGGAGTGCGACATCATCGATCTCCACCTTGTTGATCAGGTCGACTTTGCCCCCTACGAGCGCGTGCTGGTCGGCGCCTCTATTCGTTATGGCCACTTAAATAAGCAACTGTATCGTTTTATTGAGCGAAACCTCGATCAACTGCAGCAGCACAAAGCAGCATTTATTTGTGTCAATCTGACCGCGAGAAAAGAAGCGCAAGGAAAGGACACCCCAGAAGGGAGTGCGTACATCAAAACCTTCCTCAGCAAATCCGCTTGGCAACCCAGTCTGATTGGTGTTTTTGCCGGGGCGCTGCGTTACCCACATTATAATTGGTTCGATAAAACTATGATTAAGTTCATTATGTCGATGACAGGCGGTGAAACCGATACAACCAAAGAGGTGGAGTACACCAACTGGGAAAAAGTGCGCTTATTTGGTGAAAAGTTTAAAAATATGTAAAGAAAACGCTCGCTTATAACGCTTTGAGGTGATGTTTTAATCGAATAGCAAAGAAATGCCATTTTTTTTGAAAAAGGGGTTGCCAAGTATCATCGGATATCTATAATGCCCCCTCGCTGACACGGCAAGGCTCCAATAAGGATACTCACCGTAACAGCAGGTCTAAAAGCCCAGCAAAAATTGCTGAGAAAAGTTTGAAAAAAGTGGTTGACACTAA
>NZ_JCBDHE010000037.1:0-35100 GCF_059834225.1 Vibrio sp. R10-SG3-ISO3
GAAAGGTCACTGGCTATCATCCATTGGCTCTTCTATCACCTTCCTATTCAATTGGTCAGTGCAGGGATTCTCACTGCGCCGCAACGCTTTTCTGGCCGTGGGCCTGCGCACCTTGGTAGCGACCTACTCCAAGCTGGGTTCTTGAACTTCGCTCAACCGGTCTCGCTTTAGGTGAGTGGGGATTTTATCTGTTAATTGCCTTGATTGCGCTCTCGCTCTGGACCGCCCTTCGCTATCGCCCGTTTCGCGTCTCACATAAATTCATGGCTGTGGCCTATTTGATGGTTGCCGCACACTCTGCCCTGCTGCTCAAACACAGCTATTGGGGCACGCCAATTTACTTTCTCACCATGGCATTCATCGTGATTGGCGTCTTGGCTGCGATATATAGTTTGCTGGGGTTGATTGGCCGTTACCATCAATATGATGCGCGGATTAGCCGCGTTCAATATCACCCACTGAGCCGCATTTTAGATCTTGAACTGCATATGCCCACCTCTTGGCCCAGCCATCGCTGTGGACAGTACGCTTATCTTCAATTTGGCCATGAAGATCCCCATCCGTTTACGCTAGTGTCTGGCTGCAAAGGGGGTAAAGTACGATTTCTTATCAAAGAGTTAGGCGATTTTACTACTGGGCTAAATCAGCGTATCAACCTAGGAGATTCGGTTCGAGTCGAAGGGCCATATGGGCATTTTTCACTCCATCAATCTAGCCCACAAATTTGGATCGCTGGCGGTGTCGGCGTGGCACCCTTTGTGGCGGCTTTACACGGTTATGCCGAGCAGCCACCACGCTATCCGGTCTTCTTTTTCTTCAGTTGTCGCGGAGTGGATACGGCCATGCTCCAAGAATTGCATCAACTTGCGACACGCAGTGGGGTGACGTTGGAGATTGTCGATACGCGATACCAACCGCGCCTCACCATCGAAGGCTTGGCGCAGCGCTTTGTGCATTTAGACCACTACGATGTCTATTTCTGCGGGTCAGAGTCGATGTCTGCTCAGCTTAAAAATGATCTTAAACGCCATCGTTTCGATACCGCGCATCACTATCACGAAGAGATGTATGCGATGCGTTAGCCACCAAATCGTACCGTCACCACCCGCCCGTTCGCGGTGACGGTATTGCAATAAGACCAACCTTGCTGCTTAACCAGCCTATCGGTGAGTTCCAGCCCTAGCCCAAAGCCTAGATCGCTGTCTTTCTCCTGGTCAGTGTCATTGTGGTTTTCAATCACCAATGTGTCACCCGTTTGCGAGATGACCACTTTGCCTTTCTGCGTGTGTTGGAAGGCATTACGCACTAAGTTCGTGATGACGATACGCGTCAGGCCACTGGGCAGTGTCACCTGAGTATCGTCGGTCGACTCAGCAACGGTGACCGCTTTGCCATGCAGTAAATAGTTGAGCTCCTGACGGATCTGCATCACTAACTGGCCGATGGCGAACGAGGTGCTCGGTAAGGCTTTCTCCTCACGACGATTGAGCCACAGTAGGGTTTCGGTGAGATCGGTCATGGTCAGCGAAGCACGCTCAATGCGCGCCAATACTTCACGCTGCTTAGGGGGCTCAACCTGACGCTCGATCATTTTGCCCAGCAGCTCGGTATTGGTTCGCGTGACCGCAATCGGCGTACGTAGCTCATGGCTGGCATAGCCAAGAAAACGCTTTTCACGCTCGACACTGGCTTGTACCGAGCGCAAGCTCGACTGAATCATCTCGGCGAGCGCATTAAGCTCTCGGTAGTGAAAATTGGGTATCGCCGCATCCAGCTTATCTTCATCCAACGATTTCGCCCATGCGCCCAACTGTTCAACAGGTGCCGACACATTACGAATAATCATCAGCAACACCACGGAAAAAAGCGCTATCGCACCGATCGCGGTAAAAACGATATAGAAAAATGGCGGCAGCTCATCACGGCTCATCGGCGTGGTGCGATCACGATCGCCTATCTCTATAGCGGCAAAACGGCGCTCACCATCTTGCTCAAGCTGCATGACAAAATAGCCTTTCTTAGGTGGACTGAGCAAGGGAATGCCTTCGATGTGTTTGAGTAGACGGCCATCGGCCAAATCCTCTTGATCAAAATGCTGCGTGATACGGGTGGGTAAGTCTTGCCATCGCTTCGCAACCAAGAGGTCATCTTGCTGTGTGACCTGACCCGGCGCAACGTCGAGATGAAACGCTTGAGAATGGACAAATCCGCGCATGGCCTCATCCATCCCTGAGAAAAAATAGCTCACCGCAACGCCTGACATTCCGACAATCGCGCTACTGCCCATCGCCACCATCGCCAACACAAAATAGAGCCGTAGACTACGCCTTAATCGCATACTCGTTCCTCACGTTTAAGCGCAAAGCCTCGCCCCACAAGAGTCTGTATCCGTTTGATTCCACTTTGGCCATCCACCGCCTTGCGAAGGTGGTACATGTGCACTTTCAAGCTGTTGCTGTCGGGCTGTTCATCCCCCCAGACGCTCTGCACCAGTTTGTCTCTCGAGACACTGTTTGGACTGGCGCGCAGTAACGTTTCCAGCAGTTTGTAGCCTATCGGTGTCAGTTTCATCTCCTGCCCATCGCAGGTCGCGGTTTGTGTGGTGAGATCGAGCTCGACTCCTTCCGCACTCAGTAGCGTCACTTGCCCACTGCGCCGACGCGAAAGCACTTGCGCGCGAACGATCAACTCCTCCATCGCAAACGGTTTAATGAGGTAGTCGTCCGCCCCTGCGGAAAAGCCCCCCAGTTTGTCGTCCAAGGTGTCTCGTGCCGTCAGCATGAGAACCGGCACATCAAGGCCACTGGCGCGCAGTTTCGCGCACACTTCTAGGCCATCCATTTTGGGCAAATTTAAATCTAGGATCACCACATCGTAGCGCTGATTTTGTATCAGGCTGAGCCCCGCCACACCATTCGCCGCGTGGTCACACTCAATGCCCTCTAGCGCGAGGTAATCGATAACCGCAGTGGCCAAATCGAGATCGTCTTCCACCAGCAAACACTGTAAATGGTCGCTTTGCATGCTCTCCTCCACACCCACCATCGATGTTCATTCTTTGCATAATAAGAGCTTAGACAATCATAGCCTAGTTCACTTGTTGAGTAACTCGACGTCCCGCTCCACTGATGCGCTGCTTGAGTGCCAACAAGAGCGCTCTGACATCCTGATCAATCATCAACAGCGATGGCGTTAAGATCAAAGTGATCAAAGTAGCAAACAAGATGCCGTAACCCAGCGCCGCAGCGGCAGGGATCAAAAATTGCGCTTGCATCGATGTCTCACTCAACAGCGGCGCAAGGCCGGCAAACGTGGTCACGGATGTGAGCAGCACCGCTCTCAGTCGACCTGAACATGCTTGTTCAATCGCTTCTGATACCGACAGTTTGGCCTCTTTGACCAGCTCATTGTAACGAGAAACGAGGAGCAAGCTGTCGTTAACCACGACGCCACTCAGTGCCAACACCCCATTCAGTGACAAGATGCTGATGGTCAAATCGTTCCACCAGTGACCCAAGATAGCGCCAACAATCCCAAACGGAATGGCGACCATGATGATCAAGGGCTGAACGTACGACTTGAGTGGAATCGCAAGCAGCGCAAAAATGACGATCAGAGCCAGCACGAACGTCGACTCCATTGAGTCGGTGGACTCCTTTTGCTGCTCAGCTTCACCGGTAAAATCGATTTTGAGCGTCGGATAATCCGCTTTCAGTGTCTTCACCAAGGTGTTTTCAAGTTGTGCGACTAACTCATTCGAGGCGAGGATATCTTTGTCCACCGAGGCACTGACATACACCGCACGTAAGTTGTCGATACGGGTGATCTCTGACGGCTGATAATCCGAGTACACCTTCGCCACCGCCGACAAGGGCACCACAGTACCATCGCTGGTTCGCACGCTTGATTGCGCGATGTCCGCTAACGTTTGACGCTCACCCTCGGGGTAACGGACCCGGACTTTGACTTCGTCTTTACCCCGTTGAAAACGCTGTACAATGTCGCCACCAAACGATTGTAATACTTGCTGAGACAGGCTTGCGGTATCCATGCCCATTGCACGGCCTTGCTCTGTCAGTTCGAATCGATACTGCGGCTCACCTAAATCTAGGTTGTCATCAATACCACTTACCCCGTCAATCGATTGCAGTGCCGCTTTCATTCGGTTCCCGGCATCAGTCACAATCTCGTCGCTACTCGCTTTGAGTTCGACTTTAAAGTTGTCCACCATCTCCTGGTGAGAGCGAATGCTGAGCTTTTTAACCCCTTCCATGTTACCCGACATCGCCAGCCATGCATCAGCAAACTCATCAATGTTATACGGCGCCTCTGGCGCTAGCTCCACTTGGATAGAGCCTGAGCGGTCGGCCGTGGCCGACACCTGTAGACTGGCAATCGCCGACGTGTCGCTCTCGCCCCGCAATTGGGCATCCACCGTAAGCGCATGGCGCTCGAGGGTCAGTAAATTGGTTTCGGTTTGACCAAAACTGACATCGTTGTACATCGACATTTGAGCCGAGACGGTGTCGCCGGCGATGTCTGGAAAAAACGCAACGCGCACGGCGCCGGTGAGCGGCATACCAATCACTAAAATGAATAACGCCAAAAAGCTGAGTACGACGGCATAGCGAAATTGCAGTGCGATTTTAATCAGCGGCTTATACACACGTTGGTTGAAGCCGTTTAACCCTCGCTCCGCGCCGCTCTGAATGCGGTTCCAAATCCCTTTGTTGTCTTTCCGGTGAGTGTCAATATGCGCCAGGTGCGCCGGTAGAATGAACTTAGACTCCACCAATGAGAGCAATAAACAGATGGTCACCACGGTGGCAAATTGCGCATAAATTTTGCCCATGTTGCCATCAATGGCGGCAATCGACAAAAAGGCAGCCACGGTGGTCAGAACCCCAAAGACGGTCGGCGCCGCCACTTTGAGCGTGCCTTTAATGGTGCTCTCTATGGTGTCCCCCTCAGCTCGGCGGGTCGCGTAAATGCTCTCGCCCACGACCACCGCATCATCCACAACGATGCCGAGCGCCATGATGAAACCAAAGGTGGTCATCTCGTTGATGGTCAGCCCAACGAAGGAGTCGGTCATAAAAAACAAGGTGCCAAAGAAGACAAAGGGCAAACAAGCTGCGACCCAAAATGCCACGCGCAGGTTAAGAAACAGCGCCAACACAATAAACACCATCGCAATACCGGTGAGCGCGTTGGTGGCAAGCAGTGATAGACGCTCTTTGATCATGGTACTTTTGTCATACCAAGTTTCCATGTCGACATTGTCAGGCAATACGTTACTTGCTCGCCACTGCTCAACCACCTGTTTGGCCTGCTCAACAATGTTGACCACATCACTGCTGTCATCCATCAAAATCTGGATGCCGATGGCATTTTGCTGGTTATAACGGGACAACGAGTAGCTATCTTCTTCGAACGTGTCGCTGACCGTGGCAATATCGCCAAGTAGAATCTGTGCGCCTGACTGAGTTGTAATGATGGGAATTTGGCGAAAATCTTCCACTTGATACGCTTGCTCTGACGCTTTGAGGCGCACGGTTTTTTCGCTGTTGCGCAGGCTGGTCGAAATGGCCGTCGCGCTTTCTGCGTTGATGGCATCCGAGACATCCGTGAGTGATAAGCCATAGGCCTGCAAAGCCTGCTCATTCACCTCCACCGAAATCATCCGCTCTAGCTCTGCATTGATAGAGAGATCGCTGATCGCACTCTCACTCAACAAATCGGATTTCAGATCTTGAGCCAAGATCTGCAATGTCGAACGGTCCGCATCGCCATACAGTTGCACCCAAATCGCATGATCCTGACGACGTGCTTTTTCGATGACCGGATTGTCCGCTTCCGCTGGCCAGTTGTTGATGGCATCCACTTCGTTTTTGACATCCGTCAGCAAGGTATCCAGATCGTAACTGCTCTCTTTTTCAATCGACACATAGCTGCCAGTCGAATCCGACGTAGAGGTAATGCGTTTGATGCCCGGTACGGTTTCCAGCGCTTCTTCAATTTTTATCGCAATCCCTTCTTCCGCCTGAACCGGATCGCCACTGTCATAGCTGACAGCAACACTGACCACATCAGGTTCAAGAGTAGGGAATGCCTCTTTACGCAACGAACTGACGGAAAACAACCCCACGATGATCACACCCATCATCAATAAGTTTGCCGCCACTGGGTTGCGAGCAAACCACGCAATCACACCCGTAGAGTGATTCGACTGACTCATGATTTGCCCTCCTCATTGGCCAACACTTTCATGCCGACTTGAAAACTGCTCAACGGACGCATCACTACTTGAGCCGCTTCTTCGCTCAGCGGATCAATATAGACGAAATTGTTGCGCTCAAATCGCTTGGTTGCGGCAGCTTTGACCAAGCTGCCTTGTTGGTTGACCATCCAGACTTCCCCCTGCTGCGAATACGCAGATGCAGGAATTTGCCAAAGGTTATCGACCTCAGGCCCAGTTAAAGTAGCTTTGACAAATGTACCGGGGTACAGAGGAGACGCCTGCACAAGAGGTCGTTCCACTACCGCAATCACTGAACGCTGGCGAGTGGTCTCTGTGATATGTTGGTTAGCGCGATCAACGCGCGCTTGCCATTGGTGTTGGCTTTGACTGTCCGTCAACGTAACTTGCCACTGCGTGACATCACTCTGGCCGTCTGCTTGTAAGGTCAACCACTGCTGCTCCGACAAGGCTAACTCGACTTCAACACGATCCACGCTGTAGAGCGTCGCAATGCTATCGCCAGTCGAGACGTAGCTGCCCGGCTGAATAGAGCGGGCTACAATCAGCGCATCAAATGGGGCACGAATGCGGGTGTCCTCGAGATCTTTTTTCGCAGCCGTGAGGGCTTTTTCTGCGTTATCCAATGCCGCTTTAGCGCTCTCGAGCTGGGGTTCACGTAGCACCAAGGTGGAACTTGGTTCACCGGATAATCCAGAGCGTTGCCACTCTGATTTGGCTTGTTCACCTTCACGCTGCTCTTCTAGGTAGGCAAGCTTTGCCGCCGCGACGTCCGCTTCTGCGCTCGCGACCGCTTGCTGGTATTGCGTATTATCCAGCGTGGCAAGGATCTGACCTTTTTTCACCACTTTCCCCGTTTCAAAATCATCAGCCAAGCTCACCACGCGGCCATTGACCTCACTGGTGAAACTGAGGTTGTATCTCGGCTGCGCCTCAGCGTAGCTGGTGATTTGCGCCTGATAGCGGTTAGCTTGAGTGGTCTGTACCGCAACTTGTGACAGCACGCGACTGGCCGATGCGCTTTGCTCTGGTTGTACCCTTTGCGCTTCCTGCGCGGGGGTCTCTCCAGGGCCCTTGGGCGGCGCCAGTTGGCTTCCATTGTAGGCAACAGCGGCAAAAATCGAACCCGCGGCAACCAGCGTCACGGCTAGGGTCAGTGCATTTTTTTTCATCAAGATACTCCTAGGCCTAGCGCGAGGCCCAAATCAATTCGGTTTAACAATCGCTGGTAAGTGGCGCTCGTGAGTTGCGCTTCGATGTCGTAGGCTTGCTGCTGAACAGTGAGAAGGTCAAAAATATCCACCAGCCCCTCTCGATACTTTTGTTCATAACTTTCAACGCTGCGGCGCGCGCTCTGTAACGCGCTCTCGAGATATTGCTGCTGCTTCTCCAAAGCATGTTCTTGGCCGACAGCGGTTTCTACTTCACTTACGGCATCAAGGAGTGTCTGTTGGTAAACCCAGTAGGTTTGCTCGGTGGTCAGCTCGGCCAACTCCGCTTGAGATTTCAACTTACCACCTTGAAAAATCGGCGCTGAAATCTGACCCAACACGCTCCACACAGGGTTGGTGAGTAGCGCCTCACTCGGGGTTTGCGCTAGGTCGGTCAAACTGGCTGAAAGACTAAATGAGGGCAACATCGCTTTGTAAGCGGCATCGGTGCGCAGTGCTTCCGCTTCAATGTTGTAAAAGGCTTGCTGTAAATCAGGTCGACCAGCCATGTTTTGTACGCCCAGACTGTCGAGCGGATTGAGCACCGTCGCAAATACCGTCGGCACTTCGTCCCCGCTCAATTGAGGGGCACGCAGCCCAGTGAGCAGTGCTAAGTTGCGCTGACTTTGGGCCAGGTTCTCTCGATATTCCGCCACGGTCGCGCGCGTGGAAGAGGAGTTGGTTTTTGCACTGTCGATCTCTTCTAGACTGCCTAGCCCAACTTTGTAGCGCTCTAGCACCAGCACTTCGTTGTTTTCGAGAATGTCCAAGCGTCGCTGCTCTATATCCAACAGTTGTTTATTGACGCTGATTTCAAGCCAGCCCCGCATCACGTTGGCCGCAAGCAGATCTTTTGCCGCCTGCAAGCTCGCCTGTGTGGCGGCGATGTCTCTCTGCGCGGCGGCGCTGCTATCCGCCAATTGACGCCAGATATCCAGCTCCCAACTGACATTAAGCTCACCCGTGTAGCTCTCATCGCTGCCTTCTGTTTGCTCACCAGACAACCCAGCACTCAGTGTCGGCCATTGGTCCGCCGCGGTGATACCGTGCTGCGCATACGCCATTTTCAGGGCAACAATACTTTGTTGAAGGCTGGGATTATTCTCCATGGCCGCCGCTAAATAGGGCGCTAGCGCTGGAATGTTCACCAAATCGGTGATCGCCTGCAAAGGCTCATCACTTGGTGACTGTTCATCCACCAACTTGCTGACTAGCTGTTCAATGGCCAGCTCATTGCTGATTTGCGCTTGGTCTACGTAATCGGTGCGATTGCCTGAGCTGCAGCCCAGAAGGCTCGCCACGACAAGGCTGATTAAGGTTGTTCGAAAGGTCATGCTTACATCTCTCCCATCTGATAACGGTAAGAGTAAACAAGGCGGGGTTAAGAGAGGGTTAAGATACAAAAAAAGAGCAGGCGATGCCTGCTCGATAGGGGAAGGTGAGACTTAGATTACGCCACTTTCGTGTCGCGGGGAGCCATACCTTGTAGCTGGTTGTCGAAAAACTCTTCGTGCAAGGCACAAATCGCCGCTTTGTACTCCTTATCACTGACGACAAACTGCACGTTGACGTTACGCATCGACGAGTGCAAAGCGTAAGGCGTAATGTCAGCGTTCATGAGGGCGCTCACTCCTTTCGCTAACGCTTTGTTGGTATCGATTTGCGAACCAATCACCGAAATCAGCGCCACCATTCGGCCTTTGATTTCTGAATTCGGATAGCGTTTTTCCGCTTTGTACAACACCTTGTTCAGGCTATCGCTGTTACCGCCCAAATAATAGGTAATAGAGTTGGCGTTCATCTCTTTACCAATCAAGCTGACATGGGCATCCGAGATGATCTCCATCAGCTCGTAGCTGAAGTTGTCTGCTTCGCCGACCATGGATTGGTCAAAGAGATGCAGCGCAAAGACCTTCTGCTTACCGGCGATAATTTCCACTTTGTCCGCCGTCGGCTGGAACTGGTTGGAAATCAGAGTACCACGATGCTCAGGCTCAAACGTGTTCTTGATTTGCAGCTCAATGCCGCTTTCACGCAGCCCTGCCGCAGCATTCGGGTGAATGGCTTCCATCCCGAGACTTGCCAACTGATCCGCCACGTCATAGTTAGTGTGGCCAATTGGCAATACTTTCTCAGGGCCAACGACGCGAGGGTCCGCCGAGCTAAGGTGATACTCTTTGTGGATAATGGCGAGATCCGCATTGGTCAGTGTGGCGATGCGGCTAAACGTCATCTCGCTGTAGCCACGATCAAAAGTCGACATCAGGCCGTCTTTACATGACGCATAACCCGTGACGATGGGGAGCTCTTGGCTGACATCAATCTCTTTAAAGGCGTTGAGGATATTCTCATCTAAGCTCTCGACTTTGTCAGAGCTCCAGCCTGAGAGGTCAACAAAACGCGCTTCAATGCCCATATTTTTCAGTTTTAATGCCGTGTTAAATGCACTGTGCGCTTCACCTATTGACGCCAAAAATTCACGTACTTGAGGCAAGTAGTGGCGCAAAGTGAACTGGCCGTATTGGCACGTTTCCAGAATATTTGAGATGCAGTTGCGCGCCTCAGAAATACGCGAGCGAATGAACTTGTCCGCGCGCATCCGGTTCATGGGGTCGGCAAACATATGCTCGTTGGTCAGCAGCATGCGCTGCTCAACCTCTGCCAATGCATCGCTCCAGCTGTCATCGCGTTTCGCGATCAGCTGATACACCCCAGGTTTGCTGGTCTTTTTACACTCCAGCAGCGCATCCGTGATGCCGCCATACGCGGACACCACAAACACTCGATTATAGAGGTTGTCCCGGTTGGGACGCAGGATTATGTTTTCTAGCACGGCATCAAATGCCGTCATTGAGGTACCGCCGATTTTCTCTACGGTATAAGTCATAATATCGCCTTTCGTTCGATTTAATGGTTAGGATTAGGTGCGTTGTTCCTGCTCATTGCCCCTAATCTGCGATGGGATAGACCCCTTTTTCATCATGCACTTCTGCGCCTGTCAGTGGCGGGTTGAAGACACAGGCCATCACCATGTCGGCCCCTTTGTAGGCGCGCAGATAATGCTCATCGTGCTTATCGAGGATGTACAATGTGCCCGGCTCAATGTGGTATGTCTTACCACCGACGACTTCAATTTCACCTTTACCGCTCATGCAGTAGACAGACTCCAAGTGGTTTTTGTAGTGAATGTGCGTTTCGCTGTCTTCGTAAATCGTCGTGATGTGGAAAGAAAAACCCATGTTGTCGTCTTTGAGCAACATACGCACGCTTTCCCAATTATCCGTCGCGATACGACGTTCACTATCACGACATTCATCTAAGGTTCTGACTATCATTCTCTGTTCCTTTTCATTTTCTTTTTCTGCCAACCGAATGGGGTCGGTACGACGTTGTTTTGAACTTAAGACGCTTGCTTAAACTGCTTAACCGCGACCCGTTGAACCGCCTCTTCAAAGATGCGCAGACCTTGTTCTAATTCTTCTTCTGTGATGGTCAGTGGGCAGAAAAACTTCACCACTTCATCGTCAGGTCCTGCTGTCTCGATCACCATGCCGAGCTCAAAACAGTGCTTAGCAATCTCGCTGGCAATGTCGCCGTTGACACACTCAATACCTTGCATCATGCCGCGACCTTTCACTTGCTCAAACAAGTTAGGGTGACGCTTCAAGCTGCGAGTAGTCACTTGCGTCACTTTGTCGGCGCAGTTTTTCACGTGGGCTTCAAACTGTGGATCGGCCCAGTAGGTCTCAAGCGCTTTCGCTGCGGTGACGAAAGCATGGTTGTTACCTCTAAACGTACCGTTGTGCTCACCAGGCTTCCAAATATCCAGTTCCGGACGCAGCAGTACGACGGCCATCGGTAAGCCGTACCCACCAATCGACTTCGAGAGCGTCACGATATCTGGGGTGATCCCTGCAGGTTCGAAACTAAAGAAGGTGCCCGTACGGCCACAGCCCGCTTGAATATCATCAACAATCAATAGAATACCGTTGGCTTTACACAGTGCATCGAGTTTTTGTAGCCAAGCGTTAGAGGCCACATTCAACCCCCCTTCACCCTGTACGGTTTCAAGCAGTACAGCAGCAGGTTTGTCCATACCGCTTGAGTTATCTTGCAGCATGGTTTCAAACAGTTTTAAGCCATCAATATCGGCATAACCATCAAATGGAATACGCGTCACTTGGCTCTGCATTTGGCCCATTTCTTGGCGGTGATGCTGGTTACCCGTTGCAGCCAGTGCGCCAGCAGTACAGCCGTGGAAACCGTTGGTAAAGGCGACAATCGAGCTACGTCCTGTCACTTTACGCGCCAGTTTGAGCGCGGCTTCTACCGCGTTTGTGCCCGTTGGGCCAGTAAACTGCAGTTTGTAGTTGAGTTCACGCGGCGCAAGGATGATGCGATTAAACGCGTCAAGAAACGCCGCTTTGGCGGTGGAATGCATGTCTAAACCATGCGTGATGCCATCAGATTCGATGTACTCCAACAAGGCCATTTTTAGTACCGGGTTGTTGTGGCCATAGTTCAATGAGCCCGCACCGGCTAAGAAATCGAGATAGCGCTCGCCCCCTTCAGTTTCTAGCCAGCAACCTTTGGCTTTGGTGAATACCACCGGAAAGTTGTTTGAATATGAACGTACTTTTGATTCTTGCTTATTAAAAATATCCATAATAAGACCGTTTGGGTTCCTCAATTATTTATTGGGACGAGTGTGCGTGAGCACGAGAAAGTGGGATGCGATACAAATACTCAGTATCGTGCTCCCCTTTAAAATGGGTGTTTTGGTCCAAGAAAACCGAAATCTCACCGCGCTTGCCATGACGTTTGTCCAGCTTTTCGAACAACATCCACGACGCCGTATTGTTCTTTGTTATCGTCGTTTCTATCGCGTTGATGTCGGACAAGGTGTCGCGAGCGAGCAGGCGGTCTAACATTTTCGAAGCGATGCCTTTACCTCGGTGATCGCTCGATACCGCCACTTGCCAAACAAACAGCACATCTGGCTGTTGTGGCTTGCGGTAGGCAGAGATAAATCCAGCCACCTCATCATCAATCTCAACCAAAATGCAGGTGTCCGCAAAGTGGGTAGACTGAAGAAAGTTACAGTACGAAGAGTTAACATCCAGTGGCGGACAATCTTTGATGAGTTGGAAAATCTGGTCGCCATCGGTATCACTCGGCTCTCTAAACCGCCACGTTGGGCGTTGGGGTTGTGTAATTTCCGGATACATAACCCAGGGCGCTGACGTAATCATGTGCAGATACATTTCCTTTGAACTCTAATTAAATTCGCCATTATTATGAGCAAAATCGGGCACCAAAAATCAAATCTGGCGCCGAATCAACCGCATTTTTGTGATTAAAATCACATAAATCCAAATTGCACATAAAGTTTAACAATGGTTAGTGCACTAAATTATTTCATTCGGAGTATCATGTCGCGCGCGTCTATGATTAACTAAGCTTATATTTATCTTAAGTGACTCGATTGGAACCCCCGATGATTCGAACCCTAATTAGTTTTCTCATGCTCCTCTCACTGAGTTTCCCTACCCTCGCGGAGCAAGAAAAATACTCCGACTCCGAGATGCTCGATCGCCCGCTAATGGAGCGCTATATCCTCGATGAGCTCAAAGCTCTGCGCCAAGACCAACAAGATTTAGAGCGCCGCTTGGTGGTTCAAATTACCGACCGAGAGCTCGAAGTGGCCGACAAATCCCTCAACTACGCCAACGTCACCGTGACCTACTTTTTCTACATCATCGCCGGTGTCGCGTCGTTGATTGCCTTTGTTGGTTGGCAATCTCTGCGAGAGTTCAAGCACAACACCAAAGACATGGCCGACAAGCGACTCGATGCGATTGCCAAAGAGTACGAGAAGAAATTCAGTGCACTGGAACGCGATCTAAAACGTAAGACGCGCGTGATCAGTGAAAACAACAAAGAGATTGAGAAGATCAATGAAATCCACAACTTATGGCTAAGAGCGCAAAGTATGCCGACCGCCGAGCAGCGAATTGATGTGTATGATGAGATCTTGACCATGCGACCGGGCGATCTTGAAGCGCTGACCTACAAGGCGGATGCAGCGATGGAAATTCGCGAGTACCACTGGGCGTTGAGTCTGTGTAATCGTGTCCTTAACCTCGACAACAATAATGGCCCTGCACTCTATCAGCGTGCTTGTGCCTACTCTCGTTTGGGGATTGAAGAGCAGGCAATTCTGGATTTGGAATTAGCGATTGAATCAAGTCCTTCGATTCGAGAATTGATCAATACGGAGCCGGATTTGGAGGGGCTACATGGCAACCCACGCTTTGATGCCCTGCTCCTCGATGAGCACCACTAAGCTTGATAGATTTCCAGCGGTAAACCATCGGGATCTTGAAAGAATGTGAAGGCTCTACCTGTGAACTCATCCACTCGGATGGGTTCCACCTCTACCCCTTGCTCTGTTAAATATTGCCCGTACGCCTCAACGTCATCCACCACAAAGGCTAAATGACGCAATCCTCGCGCTTCAGGTCGGGTTGGTCTTTCAGGCGGTGATGGAAAGGAAAAGAGCTCAATTTGACCACCACCAGGCAAAGCCAAATCCAGTTTGTAGGAGGCTCTTTCCGCTCGATAGTTTTCCGCAATCACCTCAAATCCTAACACCTGAGTGTAGAACGCTTTCGACGTCGAATAGTCAGAGCAGATAATGGCGACATGGTGGAACCCTTTGATAGACATCAGTCATTTTTCCTTATTTTTTCAGTGTCCTAGAAAGATTATGGACGATTGCGTCCAAAGTGATTGGACAGGATGACACTTTTTCCATTCATAGACCGCGCTTATAGTAACGCCATCGCTTCGCTGCCTCAACGCAGCGCAGAAAACCTTTTGATAAGCGGGCCAAGTGGTGGTTGACCATTGTGAACATCAGCCCTAGTCATCAGTACAACATAGACAATTTAGGAGCCAACATGACTCACCCAATCATTCAAGATTTGAACTCTCGTTACACCGCGAAAAAATACGACCCGAGCAAACGTATCTCGGCAGAAGATATGGCGGTGATCAAAGAAGCATTGCGTTTATCGGCCTCGTCAATCAACTCTCAACCTTGGAAGTTCATCATTGTTGAGTCTGACGAAGCGAAGCAGCGTTTTCATAATACGTTC
The DNA here is from genome assembly GCF_059834225.1 of Vibrio sp. R10-SG3-ISO3. NCBI lineage: Bacteria > Pseudomonadati > Pseudomonadota > Gammaproteobacteria > Vibrionales > Vibrionaceae > Vibrio > Vibrio sp. R10-SG3-ISO3. The sequence goes on from NZ_JCBDHE010000037.1 coordinate 14,631, forward strand.
GCGAACATGCACCAATTCAACCAACCGCATGCGACCGCGGCCTCACACACCATCTTGTTTGCTTACGATCCTAAGTTCACCAAGGAGAAGTTCGCCAAACGTGTTGACGCTGAAGTTACCTCGGGCCACCTACCTGCTGACATGTACGATGCGTTTATGGGTGCCTATGCGTTTGCTGACATGAACACCGATGAGACCGGCTTCAATGGTCACTGGACCAAAGCCCAAGTCTACCTAGCCCTGGGCAATATTCTTCACACCTTAGCTCGCCTTGGCATTGATTCTACGCCAATGGAAGGAGTGGACCCGGCATTGATTGGTGAAGAGTTTAAACAAGAGCTCGACGGTCACGTGGTAGAAGTCGCACTTGCGATGGGTTACCACCTAGACGGTGAAGACTATAACCACGGCTTGCCTAAAGCGCGCTTGGCGCTAGACGATGTAATCACCACGTTGTAAGGCATCAAAATGACTGAACAACCCGTTACTGTCGTCGCCAATGTGATCGCCAAAACGAACGATATTGAACAGGTAGAAGGCGCTCTGACCAAGTTAGTGACGCAAACTCGCAAAGAAGTAGGGTGTATTTGCTACGATTTGCACAAAAACAACGACAATCCTGCCCATTTCGTTGTGTATGAAATCTGGCAATCCGAGCAAGCACTGCAAGCGCACGCCGCCAGCGCGCACTTTCAAGCCTACGGCGCCGAAGTTGAGGGCATGGTGGAGCGTTTCTCCGTCGATAAGATGACGAAAATCGCTTAAGTCTCGCCCAACAAGCAGGCAAATTCAGATGATAAACATCCCCCGCCTATCCATTGATAAGCGGGGGATTTTATTATTTGTTAACAGTCACGAGGCGGTTACTCTGTTTGAGTGGTTAGCAACGTCGATTTACGGCGCTTGGCGACTCTCAAAGCGATACCGACCAACATCACCAAACCACAGACACCGTACACCTGCATTACCGTCGGGTCATTGGAGACAAAACCTACATTCGAGAACATCACATACGCACCCAACACCATGTATAAGATGATCGCTGACGCTTCAAAGCGAAATGCCCACGGTGTCACGTCCATTGACTCGTTGATAGGCATCTCGTACTCGGTGTCACGAGGAGCAATACGGCCAATGATGAACATCAACGCCGTACAAACAACAAATAGAATGGCCAGTTGGTGCAGGAAGTGAATCGGCGTATCGAACACCAACTGCATGGCCCCGTAGGATGACACAAACACCACCAATGCCACTTTCGCCGCCAGTGCAGGCACACGTTTAGAGATGTAACCGACAAATACGATAGTAAAGATCGGCACACTAAAGAAGCCCGCAACCATCTGCAAGTATTGGAACAAACCTTCCGGTGCGTACATGATAAATGGCGCGATGCAAACCGAGACGATAGCAATCAACACACCAAACACACGTCCTTTGCCCACCAGCTCCTCGTCGCTTTTATCTCTGCCAAACAAAGGTTTATAAACGTTAAGTGCAAAAAGCGTGGTTGAGCTGTTGAGTACCCCGTTGAAGGTACTCAATATCGCACCAAACATGACCGCAACAAAGAACCCCACCAATGGCTTAGGCAACACTTCATTGACAAGGCGCGTGTACATTGAGTCTGGATTGCCTGCATCGGCGCCAAACATGTGAAACGCAATGATACCGGGAATGATCAAAAACAGCGGCGAAATGACCTTAATCGCACCGGCCAAAATCACACCTTTTTGACCTTCTTTGAGGTTTTTTGCGCCCAATGCACGTTGAATGATCGATTGATCCGTTCCCCAGTAGTAAAGGTTCACCAGCAACAAACCCGTAAATAGGGTTGAGAACGGCAGTGGATCGCTTTCGGTACCGACCGATTGCAGCTTCTCTGGCGCCGCCGTTAGTAGAATATCCAACCCTTCGGCAAAGCTGCCACCACCAAGCACCATTAAGCCAAACACTGGGATCATCAATCCCCCAATAATCAGCCCAACACCATTGATAGTATCAGCGATCACCACCGCTTTCAGGCCACCATAAATAGCATAGAAAAATCCGAGTACACCTATGGTCGCGGAGATCAACGCAATCGAGCCAAACTCAGAAATACCAAGCAAACCTTGCACATCAAATATCTCACCCAATACCACTGCGCCAGCGTACAAGGTGGTCGGGAGAATGTTAATCACATATTGGCAGAGGAAGAGTAAGGTAACGAACTTTTTCACCGACATGTCATAGCGGCTTTCGAGAAAGTCCGGAATGGTGGTAATACCTTGTTTAAGGTATCGCGGGACCAGCAGTAGCGCGATGATCACCAAGGTGACACCGGACGCGACTTCCCACCCCATCACACTCATATTGTGGGTATAGGATTGGGCACTCATGCCGACAAAACTGGTGGCGCTGAGGTTAGTCAAAATCAGTGAGCTAGCAATCAACCCACCGGTCAGGCTTCGTCCACCGAGGAAGAAACCTTCTTCAGAATTGTTCTTATCGTTACGCACTTTGTTGTAGGTAAATACCACCACAAAGCCCGTAAACAGCAAAAACGACAGCAGTACGGTTATAGACATCTTGTTTCCTTCATTATTGAAATATTCTAATTAGCGCTTGGGGATCGCTTTTTCGTTATGTAGGGGATCACGCTAAACCGTGCCGGGGGTCTGCTTAGAAGCTCAGCAGGCAAAGCCTAGCGTGATGGTAAACTTGTGACGTTAATGGGTCTTTTTCAGATGGACAATCAACGCCGATTCCGGGTCTAAAATGGGTAAAGTCACACCAATTTCTTTGAGGTTGTCGCCGCTTAATTTCAGCGTCTTATCCAACCATTTCGGTCTTTGTTTCATCAGTTGGAAGCTGGTTTGCGGCATTTCGACGATCGTCACTTCATAACGCGCGTGTTCATCCACACAGCTGACACGCAGCGGCGAAGGTAGCGCGTGATTCGGCATCGCCAATTGACACACCGTCAGCAGCATTTCTTCGCCGTTTTCCACGCCATAGATGTGCTGGCGATCATCAGCAGGGTCGATGCGAAATGAGCGGCCGTGATGCAACAAATGGCGATAGCGTTTATGCAAGGCGATATAGTGCGCAAAGGCGGCTTTTTCTTCTTTGCTGACCGACACGGGATCAAGTTCAACCCCCATATGTCCACCCAAAGCAGTCACACCACGCATGTTGATGCTGTGACGACGGTTGGTTGAGTGACACTCAGCGGGGCCAATGTGCGCCCCCATCACCTCCGGTGGGAAAAAGTAGCTCATGCCACGCTGAATGGTTTGACGCTCCAACGCATCGTTGCAGTCTGACGCCCAGAAACGATGGGTTCGTTTTAAGACCTCAAAATCAATACGTCCACCGCCCGATGAACAAGACTCAATCTCCACTGTTGGATGTGACTCAAGTAACTTATCCACCAAGCGATAAAGCGCCTTGGTTTGACCATGCACCGCCGGTTTGCCTTGATGGCCAGGTTGAACCAATTCACGGTTCATATCCCACTTAAGATAGGTGATGTTGTAGCGGCTTAACAGATCGTTAAGCCTGTCATAGAGGTACTCAAAGCAGAGCGGATTTTGCAGATCTAGCACATACTGCCAGCGACCTGACGGCTGATGATAGCCTTGTAAGCCCAGCACCCAATCAGGGTATGCGCGGTAGAGATTGGAATCTTGGCTCACCATTTCAGGCTCCACCCACAAACCAAACTCCATGCCCTTATCATTAACGTGTGCAATCACTGGCTCGAGCCCATCGGGGTATTTGTTTTCATCCAGATACCAGTCTCCGAGGGCGCTTCGCTCACCGTCGCGGCCCACAAACCAACCATCATCAATAATGAATCGCTCCACGCCCATTTCTGCCGCTTCGCTGGCCATCTGCATGATGTACTCCGGCTTGTGGTCAAAATAGATGCCCTCCCACGTATTCAGATGCACTGGACGAGGCTTGGTTTGAGGGAAACGCACAATATGAGAGCGCACGAACTGATGGAAGCGCTCAGAAATACCGTTGAGACCGGTTTGGCTGTACACGCCATAGAGCCAAGGTGATTGGTAAACGTCGCCGGGCGATAAGCGCATTTCACCAGAGAGCAGCAACTCACCCGCTTGAACAAAACGGCGTCCGTCACTTCGTACATCAGCGCGCATTTGATGGTTGCCACTCCAACCGAGGTGAACACCCCACACCTGACCTTGCTGCTCACTAAAGCCATTGGTTCCGACAAACAAGCCAGGGAAATTCTCGTGAGAGGTACGTCCACGGCGATTCTCTTGCATAAAGCCACCATGTTCAAAGCGCTGACGCTGAGTTTGGAACTCATGACACCAACGGCCGTGGAAGGTCATCAGTTCATTCGCGTGATTCGGCAATGGTAGCGTCGACGATAGCTTGCCAAGGTAATAGGTTGATGCGCCAACATTTTTTACCGCAACACGTTTTTGCAGCACATCGCTGACAGGGTCCAGTTGCAACTCAATCGTGAGCGCGAGCCCTGCCACATCATCACTGAGCTCAAAGGTTGCGCTGTGATCGCTGTGAGAGACTCCCGTTACCTGGAAAACCGGTGCCCAGTCCTCTCCATCACGATGCCCTTCTATACCCGGTGCGTTAAAGTGCCCACTACCGAGTTCAGGACACAAGGACAAAGGCACATCGACATCCAGTCGAGCTTGAGATATCGGTCGCTCGGTAGAGAGCAGTAAATCCTCATCGATTTGAGCAATCTTCGCTCCCCAATGAAGAATCTCAGGAACGCGATCTACTTTAATGATCACGCTGTGTTGTTGACTTGATAAATGAATAAATTGGCTCATACACCCTCTTGATGTTTTCGCAAACATAATGAATAGATTCATTGTCCTACTTTTCACTAGCGACACGACATAACCCGCCTATAAATGTGATCAATATTAACCTCACACTGACAAGACTGTGCACCACTTCAATTTGTTTTCGGAAACAAAAGTATAGTGGTATGATCACATTAAGTTCGTTATATTGGAGTGGTGTTTTTATGTCCGTCACCTTTAAAGATGTCGCAAAATTGGCCGGTGTATCAACGCAGACTGTCTCACGTGTCACCAATGGTGCTGACAGTGTCTCCCCTGCCACACGCGATAAAGTCAACGCAGCGATCAAGGCGTTGGGCTACGTGCCCAACAAGGGCGCTCAAATGCTCAGCCGAGCGAAAAGTCATATGGTGGGCGTGGTGTCATTGGATCTCTCGTTGCATGGCGTGGCGCTGATTGACAGTGGCATTCGCCAACAAGCGCAACAGTTGGGTTATGGCACCGCACTCTCTGTGGTCAGCCAGACAGACATGGACGCGATGAAAAGCGCCATTCGTGAGCTGATGGCGCAGCAAGTGGACGCCATCATTATCAATGCCCCATTAGATAGTGGCCAAGCAGTACACTTGGTCGAGAAGTTCTCGCAGCTTCGCTTAGTCTTTATCGACGTTCCGCCCGATACACCAGCCCACTCGGTGTGCGCCGCTCACTATGAGGGTGCAAGTCTTGCGGCCCAGCATTTGATTCACTGTGGTCGCGAGCGTTTTGTGCTGATCTCAGGTCCACAAGAGTCCACGGCGTCATCCCTACGCTTACAAGGCTGGCAAGAGACCCTCTCAAACCATCAAGCGCAAGTAGTGCTGTGTGAAACTGGGAACTGGCAGGCTGAGAGCGGCTATTTGGCCATCAAAACCGCCCTTGCAAGGCGTCTCTCATTCGATGCGGTCTTAGTGGCCAGTGACCAAATGGCGCTGGGCGTTCTCTGCGCCCTCAATGAACATGGTATTCGTGTACCCGATAACGTTTCGGTGGTGGGCTTTGATGGTCAACAGGACAGCGCCTATTTCACCCCTGCCCTCACCACTGTCGAGCAAGACTTTTTCACCATTGGTCAACAAGCGGTCAAGATCGCGATTGAGAGTGACAACAGAGGCCCTCACCAGCGTGCCCAGATCACCGTACCTGTTACCCTCCTCCAACGAGAGAGTAGCGCGATGAAAGTCGCCCAGCCCTTGGACAAGAATGCGATTGTTGCCAAGTTGGAAGAGATAAAAGCGCTGCTTTGAACGCGGAGAATGACCGGAATCCAACACGTAAAAAAACCGCCTTGCGGCGGCATGGTCAAACTGCGTTCGACAGAGTTGTGAGCGACCATCAAACCAATACTGAGCCTAAATAGAACCTACCCGTTTAGGCTCTGGTACCTTTATTACTGACAACCGTCCGGGGGGCACTAGTTGTAAGCACGAGCCAAGATACCGTTCCCTTGATATTGGTAAACGTTAGAATTATGGCTGACAAACACCGACTCTCCTGGACGCAGAGTGACGTGTTCATCATTGGCACTGATGACCGCTTCACCCTCAACGCAAAACAAAATTTCTGCGCTGCGCAGATAGATGGATTTCACTTCATCCGTCGCAGACAGAACATCAAAACCGAAATCATCGACAGGAATCGGATAACTCAACTTACCCTCTTTAAGTACGGGCTCCAGCTTAATGTGGCGAGGATCAATAGGCTCAAAACGCGTGTTATCTATCAGCTCTGGAACATCAATGTATTTCGGCGTCAGCCCCGCGCGTAGAACGTTATCAGAGTTTGCCATGATCTCCAGCCCTGTCCCTTGTACATAGGCGTGAGGTGTTTCCGCATGTAAGAACATCGCCTCTCCAGGCGCCAACTCAACCGTGTTCAACAACAAGGGAGAGAACAAGCCAATGTCATCTTTATAGTGTTGTTTAAAATCCGCAACGTACTGAAATGCTTCACGTGACATAGCGGTTCTTGCAGGGCGCTCAATAGCGGCATACAGCTCTTCAAGAGCAAACTGCTTCGCAGCGCCCTCGAGTGACATAATCGCGCTAAAAAAGCACTTGAGCGAATCGCTATTGGGTTGCTGCTTAAGCTGCGCCAATTCTTGGCTTAGTGACGCTATGTTGGCTTCGTTAAACAGCGCGATGATCTCTGCGATAGGACGAAAACCATTCATGGCTTTGTAGAAGGTTAACGCATACACCAACTCCGGCTTGTGATTCGGATCTTTGTAGTTACGGTTTGGCGCATCTAGGGCAATACCCAAGGCGTTTTCTCTCTCAAAGCCCTGTTGTGCTCTCTCTTTGCTCGGGTGGACCTGTATCGACAACGGCGTTTCTGCCGCCAGTACCTTAAACAGATAGGGCAACTCACCAAAACGAGCAGCCGTATAATCTCCAAACATGCCTTTGCTGTCTTTCGCGATCACCTCTGACAGCAACTCTCCCGTGGCGGCAATTTTAGAACAGCCGTTTGGGTGCGCACCCATCCAAATTTCCGCTTGCGGCTCATCGTTAGGGTTCTGAATACCAAACAACTTGGAGATGGCATGTTTACTTCCCCAAGCGTAGTTTTGAATGACGTTTTCTAGTTTAAAAATCGACATGATGCTTCTCACAACAGCTTAACAAGAGCCTGCGAGAACGCAGGCTCATTGGGTTCACGACCGAGTTAAAATTTCACTTGGAACGATTTGGCTTGGCAGGCTTTAAGCGTTGCGAATGATTGCATTTCGACTTCGCTCTCTTTCACTTGCTCATCCAAACCTGTTTCACGCCATGAACGGACTGGACGCGTGAATGACACGCAGTCTTCTATCTCACCGCTCTCTGCTGGGTTATAGACACGCAGAATTAAGGCATCCTCGTCTTCCGCTTTTTTCAACACACTGAGCACCGCACCTTGTTGAGACTTGCTCAATAGTGAGTAAGTTAACGGCTTGTCTTGCTCACCCACATTCAACTTCATTGCGTTGTAAGGAATCTTGTTGTAGCACTCAATCGGTGTGACGTTATCGCGTGCATGCGCCATGATGTTGGCGTCAATGTGATTGCCCGCAAATCCATACAGCGCGAAATGGCACTCCAACGGTCCACGGGTTTGGGAGTCTGGCGTAGGAATTTTAATGCCTGATGGACGACCAGGACGCAGCAACAGTTCTTCTTTACCCAATACACCCACACCACGAAGCAAGGTGAGCGCGAAAGTGTCACGCTGATCGTCACCTTGGCTTGCGATCACTTCAAACTCGCGCAAACCGTTAGTCATGATGGCCATACCGCCCGCCTGATTTTCCACGGCAGCGAAATTCATCAATTGATAGACAGGAACAGGCGCTTCCTTCCAACCTTCTTGCTCCCACACCGCCATCGCTGGATCATTCGTTGGACGAGTAATCAAACCAAACTGGTTGTCAGCCACAACGTGCTCTGAAACAAATGGCGTTGGAATCAACACGCGAACTCGATGGTCGTCGGCTTGATTGTCCACCAGCATGCGCACATCAATACGGCGAGAGCCCTGCGCAAGCACCACTTGGCACTGGACATGCACATAGCCATTTTGACCGCTACGAGCCTCTCGTTCTGTCAAATCTGCGGGTACCGCCATGCGAGTTTCGATGGTTGCAACGGACTGGAATCCTTCATGTTTTACCGACGTGTTGGCATCAAACTCATCAGAATAGAGCAACCACTCTTTGCGCGACGGCGAATAGTCGTATTCATCACCATCGTCCGAACCATCTTCAATGCGCAGCACTTGATCAAACGTCATGTGCGTTTCTTTATCAAAAATAGTCAGTGTTCCGTTGGCGTTGACTTGGATGCGGTAAAACTCGTTTTCCATCACCTGCGCCTGATCTGGGGTATCCACACCTTTTTGTGTGCCGGTTTGGTTGGCTTCAATATGCAATGTCGTGTAACCCATTGCAGGAACGGCGTGTTTGATTTGAATGTCATATTCGATGAACGGATCGTAGTTGCCGTAATGAACGATTTGACGGTCAATCTTGCCAGGGTCAATCACACGCTGATCTTGGATGTAGTACTCAACCGGTTTGCCTTGGTCATCAAACAAGTTAAACGCATCGGCACGAATCGTAATCGTGGTGTTGATCACTTCATCGCGCTCATAGGGCGACAAGTTGAATAGCGCAAGCTTGTCACACCCTTCGCGCTCAGGCATGTGATCAACGATTTTGCGCTTGTAGAAGTTGATGAGGTTCGACGCCATATCATCCGCGAGAATATAACGGTTGAGGATTTCCGCATGCACCTTGTCAGAACAACAGCAGCCGATCGAGTCGTGTGCATGGTTCTTCATGCTCTCTTTCCACATCTTTTCAATCAGACCGTGGTGATACTCAAAACCGAGTGTCCATGCGATAGAAGCTAAGGGCTCAAGAATGTTCACAATCTTGTTCTCAACCTGAGCGTGGATCAGTTTAATGTCCATACGCGTCGAAGAAATGGTGCGATGAACACGCATGTACTTTCCATCATTAAACTCGCCTTTGACGGTATCTAGGTTGTCGCGTTCCTCACGAATGCGGTCAAACACCTCCTCAAAGCGGCTCATCATAAATTCGCGCTCAGGGTAGATCTCACGCAGCTTGTCCATCACCTCAAAGATGTCTTTTTGGATCGGCATCTGGTCATGGCCATTGGGTAACAAAATATCTTTGGTAACTGATGGCTTTTCCAATACCGGGAAGTATTTATCAAGACGCGCACGCAAACCTGCTTCATCTTGAGGTAAGTATTTACCAATCGCGTAACCTAATGGCAGCACTTGTGCCAGAACTTCAGAACCGTCGTTAGACTGCCATACAAACTCAGTCTTGTTGGTCCCATGACGCTCAGAACAACCACGCCAGAACATGGCGGTGTCAATTCCGAAGCCGTTGTAAATCATAGGCAGTTGTGAGCTCATGGAGAATGAATCGGGCAAGTAGCCAATCTTCATTGGCTCCCCTAACGCCAGACAATCACGCATGCCATACAGCATGTTACGAACGATCGATTCACCCGATACTTGCATCGTGTCGGTTTGCGAATACCAAGGACCAATAATCAGTTTGCCCGCTTCTACAAGAGATTGAACGCGCTGTTTGTTTTCCGGCTTGATCGCGAAGTAGTCTTCCAGTACGGCGGTCTGGCCATCCAGTACGTAATACTTGTACTTGGGATCGCTCTCCAGACGTTGCATGATTTCTTCCATATTGTTGATCAGAAGAATGCGTGACTCTTCGGTGGTGAAATACCACTCGCGATCCCAGTGCATGTGAGGAGTAATATGAACGCGTGATGTAGTCATTGTGTGTACCTTTCGAACTGCATTGCAGTGTTGAATTCGTTGTATACCAAGGGAATAGGTGTGCTAAATGAGGGCACAGTTATCCTGTGCCCTGAGTTATTATTTTTATTTAGAGAGAGTGCGGCTTACTGAGCGACCTGGGCTTCAAATTTGCCCTTTTTTACCGCATGTGCTCGCCACATAAGTAGAGTGATAGTCGAGATGGCTGTACCAATGAGCGCTGCGCCCAACCAGATAGCCGCGGCGGTAAAGCCACCTAATCCCGAATCATGAAGTAAGAAGAGAGAGAAGATACCCGCTCCTGGCGTGGAGAGGCCGATCCCCGCCGCACCAATCATCGCGCCTGTCACCACTGAACCCAGTAAGAAGGAGCCAATCACTCGGATAGGATCTTCGATCGCCATAGGAATGGCACCTTCCGTGATGCCAGCAAGGCCAAGCAGCCAAGTGGATTTGCCCGTTTCTATTTCAAAGTCCTTAAATAGACGAGGAGCAAGAAGCGTAGACGCTGTAACAGTGAACGCCGATACCATTTTGACCGAGCCAAAGATAGCGTATGGGCCATAAACACCATTTGCCATCGCGCCTAGACAGAATGCATAAGCGGCTTTGTTGACCGGCCCACCCAAGTCAAAGGAGACAAAGCAACCAATGACCGCGCCAAGCAGCAACGCATTAGTACCGGATAAACCGTTCAACCAATCTGTGAGCCCTTGGTTTAACCATGCGACTGGCTTACCAATCACAAACAACATCAAAGAACCCGCAACGAGCGTACCGATGACAGGGTAGAGATAAAAGGTCAAAAAGCCGTTAAATGAAGGGCTGAGACGAATGTTCTCTTTCACCCAGCGCATCACGTAACCTGCAATCAAACCGCCAACGACGCCGCCCAGAAAGCCGGAGCCAATCAAGTTCGCGGCAATACCCGCTGCAAAACCGGGACCGAGAGCGGGTTTATCCGCCAATGAGTAAGCCGTATACGCAGCTAACACAGGCACCATAAGTGTCCCTAGTAGGCCACCGCCCAACTTGCGATACATCCAAAGCCAAGAATCTTGGGTGGCGTATAAGTCTTGCAAGTCAAAAATTTGCGCGATAAGAACAGCGACAGCAAGGACCGTACCGCCAGCCACAATCAAAGGTACCGCGTAAGAGATACCAGAGAGCAGCGCTTGTTTGAGCTCGGTTTTCAGTGGTAGTTTTTTTGGTTTATCGTCGGTCGCGATAGTGCGCTCAGCCCCGATACCTTTTTTACCTGCTTCGACAGCCTGTTGCAAAATACGCTCAGAATGCTTGATTGGCTCTGCCACGGGAACTTCAACACGCGGAATACCGTTGAAACGCTCGATTTCTTTAATGGCGACTTCAGCAGCAAACACGACAGCCGTGGCCTTGTTGAGTTGCTCTGCGGTAAGCCTATCTTCAATGCCATTTGCGCCTTGCTTCTCGACATGTACGTGATAGCCCAGCTTCATACCCGTTTTCTCAAGGTATTCTGCTGCCATGTACGTATGCGCGATGCCCGCAGGACAGGCAGTGACGCAGACAATTGTCGGCGCATTTGTATCTAAGTTGTCTTGTTTTTTAGATGTCTCTTGCTCGTTACTGAGTAGCGTGAGAATTTGTTCTACTGTTGTCGCATTAAGGACCGCTTCACGTGTGTCATCATCGACCAATGTGGTCGTCAGCTCAGTGAGCAAATGCATGTGCGTCGACCCAGCTTCTGCATTAGGAATCGCGATAAGGAAGATCAGATTCACCTCTTCTTCTTCATCTAATCCTTGCCACTTGAGATCCTGTTTTAAGGTCGCGACGGCAAACGCCGCCTCTTTGACCGCATCCGTCTTGCCATGAGGTACAGCTAAGCCTTCGCCAAGCGCCGTTGGGCCTTGTTCCTCGCGTACAAACACCGCTTTGAGAAACTCGTCTTTATCATGCAGCTTGCCTTGTTGGTTTAGTTGTTCAGCAAGCGCTTTTATCGCTTCATCACGACTGTTAAACGTCGTTTGTAGGTTGATCAGCGATGGGTTGGTAAGAGATGTCAAATTCATAACTTTTGTCCCATTGTCTCATTCGTGTATTGTTGTCTGTTCAACAATGAGCCCAATAATACATCTTAAATACAAATGATCCATGATCGAGATCTCATTTGCGTCAATATATGTATTAATGTTGTATTATCAGCAAAGGAATAACTTACAAACAACCACTTGTCATATTGCACTAAATTCGTATGATACCTCTAAAATATAGCGTATTTGGGACTCAGTACAGCAGGTGTTGTCTCAAAGGGTGAGTAGCAAACGAGGTCCACATGGCAAGACTGCCAATGTATCGACAAATCGCAGATGCGATACGAGAAAAGATCCGCTCGGGAGAGTACAAAGTCGGTCAAGCTCTTCCAACTGAAGCACAGCTGAGAGAAGCCTTTTCCGTCAGCCGCGTGACGGTTCGACAAGCGTTAAAACTGCTGGTCGAAAATGAAGAGCTGGAGAGCATTCAAGGCAGTGGCACCTACGTCAAAGAGAACAAAGTTAACTACGACATCTACCAACAGAGTAGCTTTGCAGAGAAGTGGGCGCATTTAGATGGGGTCACTCACAGTGATGTGTTGTCTTTTGAAATTCAAGCCGCATCGCTGACGATGGCTGAACACCTCGACATCAAAGAAGGAGAGCGTATTTTTTATATCAAGCGCGTTCGCTTTCTTGACAACAACCCCATTACCGTCGAAGAGACCTGGATGCCTACCGCCATGTTCCCTGATCTGACCTACCAAGTGATGCAAGGGTCAAAATACGACTATATTGAAAAGCAGAAAGGATTGGTCATTGATCGCAGCGAACAAGAGATCATTCCCGTTTTACCTCCGCAAGATATTGCCGAACTACTGGGCATAAACCCAGCCGACCCCATCATAGAAAAGCGCACACGAGGCTACCTGCTTGGTGATGTCGTGTTTGAGTACAGCCGAAACTACTTTAAGTCGAGTGACTACAAATTTACCTTAGTCGCCAAACGCCATAAAGGTTAAAGCGTTTCACTCGCCAGACTTGAACCAAGGTCCATCTCAACGCGTAAAAGGTCAAAAAACCTCTGCGAGTGATTAATGAATCTATCTCAAGAAATGCAATCCCGAGTCATCGAAATGGCTTGGGAAGACCGAACCCCGTTTGAGGCCATTGAGTGGCAATTTGGTCTCAATGAATCCGCTGTTATTCAGTTGATGCGTCTCCACCTCAAACCACGCAGTTTTAAGCTTTGGAGAGCAAGAGTCAGCGGACGGGCAACCAAACACCTCCAACGCCGAGATCCACGCGTTTTACGGGCCTATTGTCCCACGCAATACAAGCTGCGGTAGCCCTAGCGATACAGACAGCACCAAACTCGTATAGATAAAAAAATACCCACTAGAGCAAATCTCTAGTGGGTACGAACATCATCGCTTTAGCAAGTCAACGCATTACTCGTAATCAGACGCGTAAGTGTCTTCATAAGAGTGCGAGTAGAACTCAAATAAGTTACCAAACGGGTCTTCTAGGTACACCATTTGCGCTTGCTTAGAATCATCTTCAGGATGGTAACGGTGAATATCCATGCGCACTTTACCGCCAAACTCTTCTACGCGCTTGATCGCTGGTTCAAATTGCTCTTTAGGGAGTTGAAGACAGAAGTGGAAGATACCTAGGCGAGAGAAATCAACCTTGTGGCGCTCTTCACGGTCAACCATTTCAAACAGCTCAACACCGATCCCATCGGTTGTCACTAAGTGAGCAATGTTAAACCCTTTAAAGCCTTCACCAAAGACAGCAATACACATACGACCGATCGCAGATTCGCGCTCTTCGATCACTTTGGTGTTGTTCATCACAATGCGAAGACCGAGTGCTTTCGTGTAGAACTCGACCGCTTTGTCCATATCACCCACCATGATACCAACGTGGTTCATTTTCATAACTTTCTCCAAAAACTGATTTATTTGTTGCGTGTTTTGTTTCGATAGAGAGAAGTATAAGGACGACCAAACAAAATGAAAAATTATCGATAGTTATAAAAATAATAACGAAAATTTATTATTTGTAGCCAGCAACCTAAAAAAGTAACCCGAAGAGTGAGAGATGCTACGTGTATGAGCAAGTCGCATCATAATTTAGAGACCGTTCTATCGAGCCCTGACTAGTTCATCTTAATATGCCCAGCCGCTTTGATTTTTACGTGAACCATATTGCCCTGCAGATAACTCAGTGGAATTTCACTGCGCTCGATAATGGAGACATTCTCCCCACATGCACCCGCTTCAATCGCTAACTGCTTTGCCTGCTCTTCTAGTGTTAGCAACACTTCTTCACGCAAAGTGGGTTCAATCGGTACTATTTTATCGAATTGCCCGGAAATCTCCCCAAGAGCAACCCCAATCGCATTAGCAACTTCAAAATGTTCTGGACGAACCACTTGGCTTACCCCTTCGAGATGGTCTGGGAAAAGCGCACTGCCACCCCCGACCATAATCACAGGCACACTGGCAGCAGAGGTTTTCATCTTGTCGATACCCTCTTCCACATCAAGCACCATTTGTTTGTAAACCGCCTTTGCTTGCTGCTGAGTAATGCCGATGTTATATGTCAAAGGATGAGCAGCTTGCCACTGCATGTTGCCTGTCTTTAGCGCGACATCCGTTAACGTCAGCTCATCACCGCCAAAGCTGCGCGCCGCGGAAGTCAAGGTGTGGCCAACACTTTCAGGTCCCAGTACGATATGTTCTTGATCAATGGCGACCTTGGTTCCGCCACCAATCGCTAATGCCAGAATATCGGGCATTCGGAAGTTGGTACGCACTTCTCCGATTTCGACGGCTAGACTAGACTCACGAGGGTATCCGTGGGTAAGCACGCCAATATCGGATGTTGTACCACCCACATCAACCACAATGGCATCTTTGAGTTTAGTAAGATGACTCGCGCCACGAATAGAGTTGGTTGGGCCACAAGCGACGGTTAAGATTGGGTACAACAATGCGAACTGCTGTGACATCAGTGTGCCATCGTTCTGACCAAAGTAAGGCGTTGTTTGAATACCGTGATTGACTAGAGCACTGCAAAATCCGTCAACAAAGCGCTTGGCTGTGCCTTGAAGCGCTGCATTCAAGATTGTTGCATTCTCGCGCTCGAGTAAGCCTAAGCTTCCAACCTTGTGAGACAGTGAGATATTCACACCCGGAAGCTCTTCAGCCACCCACACAGCAGCTCTCAACTCTTGATCACCATTCACCGGAGAGAACACACCACAGATGGCAATCGAGTCAACCTGATCTTTCATCTTTCGGCAGACATCGCGGATCTGCTGCTCTTGTATCTCAGCGATGAGTTGACCATCGTATTCATATCCACCGTGCGTTTGATAGAAGTGTTCACCAAGTAATCTCTGCCATGATTGGCTCCAACCACACAATGGCGGAACGCTATCACCACTAGGTAAAGAGAGGCGGATCATACCCACTCGGTCGAGTCCTTTTTTCTCAACAATCGCATTGGTGCATTGCGTTGTGCCAAGCATCGCATGCTTGACATGCGAGCCATCAATGTTCACCTGCTCCAATAGCTTTGATATTGCATTATCAATCCCGGTTGAAATATCATGAGTGGTGGCGGTTTTGATCTTGGCAATCACGTTGAGATCGGCATCGAGCAGCACACCATCGGTGTTCGTGCCGCCAACATCAATACCCAAACGGCAGTAATCTAATCTATTGTTTATCATCCCATTACTCCCCTCTAAGCGCCGATTTCAATTGTTCGATAGGCTGATAATCCACGGTATAACCAAAGTAGTTTGGTCCTGCTACTTCAATCCCTTTCGCTGTGCGCCACTTCGGATCGCAAGGGTAAGCGATTAAGTCGATGCGCTGACCATATCGCAGTTGTTCCGTAGTGATGGGCTTGCCTGTTTCATGGTCAAGGATCGAGATAAGGTCAGGAGTTGATGCCAACAAGTTCTCTTGTGACATATCCGCCCTACTGCTTCCTTTATGGGCGAGTAGAAGCTCATTCTGGAACTGGACAAAGACTAAATCCGCCCCCGAGTCTTCAAACTGAGCAAGTTTCTCGATCACCACCCCACCCGTGGCAAAGCCACCATCGGTTTGGCGCTGAATATCAACGATCTTGCCGCTAATCAGGATATGACCACCGACAATATCCAACACCGCTTGAGTGCCGCTTTGGTTGCGCTCATTGGCTTGGCGTATTGATTCACCAATTTTCATCGCTTTGCTCAGCGTCGCTGGCAAAGCACTGCGCTTGAGGTTTTTCCCCTCCATTGGGTAATCACACATGGCTGCAGAGCCGCCCATTTGCTCGGTAATTGGGCGAGCAAACTTTTCAGACCAAATTCCATCAACCGGATAGAGCGTGACCACGTTGCCTCGCTCGTCAGCTAAGGTATTGGGTGCCGATGGCAAGCCATCAAGAAAGAACGTGACCATTTGTGCTTCAGGGAAAGCGCGTCCCATCGCATCACAATCAATGACAGGGATGTTCTTTTGTGCTGCCACCAAGATAGGAATGAGTGAGTTGAAGCCGCCCACTTCAATCGGGAATGTCGCTGCTATTTCGGTTTCAAGCGCCTTCTCCATCGCCTCATACGCCATAAGCATTTGATCTTTAGAGTTCAGCTTTTCAACTGCCACCGTCGGTGCTCCAATCATGGACGAAGGAACGGTCATCCAATCGTCCTGCACGTCATCCAAAGCGATTAGTTGCACAGGTTGCTTTGCATTCGCAATCGCCACCTTGGCTATCAACGCGCCGCTGTATGGGTCACCACCACCTCCGGTGCCAAGTACGGTGGCACCCAGAGCGATATCGTCAATCATCTGTTCAGTAATAATCACTACAACTTTCCTTATTACTTAATATCCATTCACTTAGGAAGATTTTGCTGCTTGAATAACTTCATCAGAGCAAGATAGAACACGCCTGAAGCAACAATGCCATCCAGTGCTGAAATGCTGGTCAACGAGAATAGGTCAAAGAACTCTGGGGCCGTACAAGCACTAAATACAGTACCAAACACCCAAGATGCCAAACCTTTAAGCATCCAGCCCGGCACTTGTTGAATGTTCTCAAAGCTCATTTTGTTCGAATCAAGCACATAGTACTGTGCGATATAAACGCCCGCTGCGGGTGCGATGGTGACACTCAATAGCATCAAGAACTCAGTGAACTTGTCCACCATGCCTAATTGGGCAATAGCGATACCCGCGACCGTCATCAAAATCACTAGTATGGGACGTGGCACATTTGGCAATACCATCGACATACATAGGCCGCCAGACGTGAGGTTGCTACTGTTGGTCGTCCATTGAGCGAATACCAACACGATGATGGCAGCCATTCCCAAGCCTAGGCTAAAGAAGACTTCAACTAGGTCATCAGTACCGGTCATTTTAGTCAAAATAAGAGCGATAAGGATGATGGCACTGTTGCCAACGAGAAAACCAATACCTGCACCTAAGATCGCATCTTTACGGGTCTTCGCGTAACGAGCAATATCTGGCGCGGCGACGGCAGCTAGGATCCAGATGGACATCACAAACGAGATTGCTTGCCCCATCGTTAGGGGGTCGGTGATTGAAGGGGCGCTACCACCTTTGTAATCCGCCGCCATGAACAAGCCAAGAGTAATGAGGGTGACCATGAGAGGCACAGAGTAAGTACTGAGCTTACCCAGAGCACGGACACCATAGATTGCCGTCGCCATCATCAGAATACTGCCACCAATCAGCGCAGATAGATGAGACACCACAATCTCATAGTTTGCCAGAGCATCAACGAGGATGAATGCAAAGAAGTCTGCTTGGAACGCAAACCAACCGACCAGCGAGATACCGTTGATAAAGCCAAGAATCTTACCACCATTACGACCAAAAACGGCGCTACTCACTAAAGGCGTAGACACACCAGATTGAAAGCCGATATTAGCGCACAGCATCGCAATCACCGCGAGCAGGCCAGAGCCGACAAAGGTTGCAATAAGGGCATCTTCAAAACCAATACCACTACTGAGGATAGAGCCCAAGAAAAGCCCAGAAATATCGATACCAATCGCTAACCAAATGAGGCTTATCACCCACCAAGACCGCTTGGCTTTTTCTGGCACTGGCTCTAACTCGAAGTCATCGATTGCCTTGTGAGTCTGAGTTTTTTGGCCTGGCTCTGTCGTCTCTTCTTCTATGTATGTTTCTTTACTCATGCTGCATCCTTGCATTGTTATTCCATAAGCCTGAATAAATCATACTGGTGTATTTTTTATTATTAAATGAATATAATAAAGTTTAAACATAACAAAAAACAAATGCATTAATTAAAATGAGTTCAAACAATAAGTTAGATAAGCGTGACCTACGAAGATTAGAGCTTTTTTGTGAAATTGTTGAGCAAGGAGGCATCAACCAAGCGGTTGCAAGTACAGGACTTAGTCAACCCGTACTAAGCAATCAGCTTATTGCATTAGAAAAGAGTCTAGATTTAACACTATGCCAACGTGGAAGAAAGGGGTTCGAACTG
The DNA here is from genome assembly GCF_059834225.1 of Vibrio sp. R10-SG3-ISO3. Taxonomy (NCBI): domain Bacteria; kingdom Pseudomonadati; phylum Pseudomonadota; class Gammaproteobacteria; order Vibrionales; family Vibrionaceae; genus Vibrio; species Vibrio sp. R10-SG3-ISO3. The sequence continues at coordinate 33,343 of NZ_JCBDHE010000037.1, forward strand.
ACTCACGAGGGCGAGAAAGTCTATAAATATGCAAATCAGATAAAATCTACCCTTATTGACTTTGCTTATAAATTACGAGGTGTGAAAACTGAACTCTCGGGGCACGTCCGTATTGGCTGCTTAGACAACACTGTTACACTCCCCAATAACCCACTACCTAAAGCAGTTGAGTCATTTTATCAGCGCAGCGATAGCGTCGAAGTGAGCATTGAAGTCGGTGATTTCACTCAACTCAACGAAAAACTCGGCAAAAACCAAATTGATATCATGGTCGTGGTACTGGGGACACATCAAAAGCCTGCCTTCAAGCATAGTTACCCATTGTTTGATGAACGAAGCTACCTCTACGCACGCCGCGATCTAGCCGATAAAATCATGGACCGAGATTTTTCCCTTGATGGCTGTCGTATCAATATGGGCGGCTACGCCAAGGACGAAATGTTAGAACTCCTCAACGTCGAGCAATATGCCTCAGTTAAGCCCTACGATGGTTGGCATGTAGAGTCTAGCGTGCTTCTCACCCTGGCTGGCACCCATTTGAGCTTTCTGCCTTCTCACTTGATTGATCGTGGCCATTACGACCAATCTTTAGTTCCATTGCAACCAGAAAAATGGTTTCTAACTAGCCAGTTCTATGCCGTGATGAAGCAGCCACTTGATTCACTTTCTCCCGTGGCGCAAGCTTTCTTTGAGGAACTGTACAAGTTTACCGATGATCTCTCGGGTTGATTTCATTCATACCAATAACTTTCATGTCAGTGGTTACCGCTCGTCATGCACCAGGTTACTAAAAGTATACTGATTGCATTCAATCTCTAGGTAACTAATATATACCGGAATAGACTTGCAATTAGGTGCCCACTCGTTCACCTATTCGATGTGGGTCTTCAATCACTATGAGTGACGTTTTTATTATCAATGCTGATAAATGACGTTATGTCGCTTCTTAAAATGACGCGGTGCTATATGAAAGCAAAAGTTGAAGTTGACCCAAAAGGGCGTAAGAGCGTTGTTGATGCCTGTTCCGAACCTTGTGCGATCGAAAAAGGTATGAGGATTTTGGGCTCCAAATGGAAGGGCTCCATCATCTACCATCTCAAAGATGGCCCAGTGAGGTTTAATGATCTGTCCAGAATGTTGGGCGGCGCTAGCAAGAAGATGGTCGATCAGCGTCTAAAAGAGCTAGAAAGTGAAAACATGGTAATACGTCGTGTGCTCAATGAAAAACCCCTGGCAGTCAGCTACGAACTTACTGAGTTTGGCCGCAGTGCGTTATCGATTCTTGATGAGTTGAGAAAATGGTCTGAAAGCAACAATGTGCAACTCAAATAATGAATGTTCCGCTGAAATAGCGTGCGTAACCTTCATCGCTTCCCTCTATAACGTAACAAGGCAACCAAAACTGTTGCCTTGTTGTATCTCGAACCTAGCGGCTCAGTCGTCTAGCGTGCCACGAATAGGGTAATGGTTGTCTGGATTGCGAATCCATGCCAAACCTCGAGTCAGTGCTCCAAGTTCTGGCCTGACAAACGGGTTATTGGATAGATCAACCACGTGTAGGTTGCCGTGTTCATTGACAACAAACAACGCCGGCTCTCCAAAGTTATGGTCGGTTTCAGCTTCGGAGCGTGGTAGCGATATGTAAAGCCCTAATGTCTTCATTTGTTGCTCAGTAAGACCGTAGGCGATTGGGAAACTGATATCGAGCTTGTCTAGGTGAGGTGCTGGAACTACCTGTGGGAAAGTTGCACTTAACCT
>NZ_JCBDHE010000038.1:0-11265 GCF_059834225.1 Vibrio sp. R10-SG3-ISO3
AAGGTCAGTACCGTAATGAATATCTCAGCGATGATGAGTTTAGGCTTTTTCAAGCTGAGTTAATGTCTAACCCTAAGTAGGGTGACGTGATTCAAGGTACAGGTGGTTTGCGAAAGATTCGAGTTGCAAGTAAAGGTAAGGGCAAGCGTGGTGGTTCTCGCGTTATCTATTACTTCCTCGATGAAAAACGTCGTTTCTACTTGCTGGCGATTTACGGCAAGAATGAAATGTCCGACTTAACCGCAGACCAAAAGAAACAACTAAAGGCTTTTGTGGAGGCATGGCGTAATGAGCAATCGTGATCTATTTGCGGAGTTAAGTTCAGCACTTGTTGAGGCTAAAGAACATTCAGAGGGCAAGCTTACCCTTAAAACTCATCAAGTTAACGACATCAGTGAGTTAAATATCTCACCTGATGAAATCGTGAGTATTCGAGAGCAGTTTAATATGTCTCGTGGTGTTTTTGCTCGTTTGTTGCACACATCATCCCGTACGTTAGAAAACTGGGAGCAAGGGCGTAGCGCACCAAATGGACAAGCTGTAACTCTTCTAAAGTTGGTTCAGCGTCACCCAGAAACCCTGTCGCACATCGCTGAGCTATAACAATTTAAGAGTGATTCGGCACGCGTGGCTAAAGGCTAGCGGTTAACTAGCCTAAGCTTGCTCTCACATCTGCAATGGTAATGAAGAGTTTGTTTTCAGCGTCTTGAAATGCTTGAAAACCATAGCGTTCATAGAAATGTTTTGCTCCGTCTTTGGCGTCAACGACAATAACTGGAAATGCAACGCTATCACTAGCGGCTAATAGCTTTCTGAGTGCGTCGATAAGCAGCCACTCACCAAAGCCCTTCCCTTTGTATCGGTCATCAACAGCAAGACGGGCAATCAGACCACCAGAAGTGGATGATTGGTGTTTTTTTTGTAACTTATTTGGCAATGCCTTTAAGTCAATTGGTGTCATTGTTAGCGTGTAAAAGCCGATGACATGTGAGTTGTCGCTGTCATCTTCCAAAACAAACGTTCTGGTGTTGTCCTTCTTTGCTTGCTGACTCGCCATTACTTTTAAGTAATTATTGAGAGCTTCGATGCCACAGTTGAATCGGTTTCTATCGTGTTTAGCTTTATCTAGAAGTACCGTATTCATCATTGAGTTTTGCTCTCGTATCGATCAGCAGCAGCTTTTAGTTTTGAGTTCTGTGTCGCAGGACGGTCTAAAGCTTCCATCAGCAGCATCGCATCAGCTTGGCTCAGTTTTAAAGCTTGTTCACGTTCGATGACTTGTTTGGCTTTTTCGATTGCAGCGCTTAGAACAAACGAGTTGATGCTAGACATACCGGCGATCGCGGCAGCCTTAGCAAGCAAGTCTTGTGTATCGACATCAACTCTAGCGGTGATGCGAGGCAAAGTAGTCGCCATAATGTTATCTCCTTGTGTGTCAAAATGTCACATGTGTATTATGGTCTTAAAGAGTGCAATAATCAATCCCCGTGTCACTTTGGCACGCAAACTAACCAGTTACTCAAGTGGACGCCAAACTCTCGGCGGTTTTGGTTTGGAGTTTAGTGGGTTTTGCGAGTTCATCGCAGGCGCCATTTAGCAAGGCGTTCTAGTGATAAATCGTATGGACGAAACATGAAATCGGAAAGAGAAAGTATAGAGATTTCAAGAATCATAGATTTTTGGATCGATAAATCCAATGTGTTTAAAGGCTTTATCGATCTGAATGAACCAACTTGCTGGGCTTGCGGTCAGGGGTGGGATGGGCGATACGATATTGTAGGTGGTGATTACCTCAAAGCGTGGGCAAAATGTCCATTGCAAATTTGTCATATAATCCCACATTCTTTGGGTGGTACAGAAGAGCCTTCAAATTTGGTTTTAATGTGCAAGGAATGCCATGATTTAGCTCCAAATACTGCGATTAAAGAGGTGATGTTCAAATGGATGGCAAGTCAAAGTTGGTTTTCTCGTTTCAATGCAAAATTGACACAGGCATTCAATGACTTTGATGCTCCAATTGAAGCTTATGAAAAGCTAATATGTTTATCTCAAAATCCAGATTTTAAACTGTGGGTAAAGGATAAGATTGGTATGCATTGGCCGCAATCTGGGTATAGTGGACTTGGGCATAAATTTACAGTCTCTACTTATGTTGGCCTTCTTAAATATTATTCAGAACATGTAGTTAAATCACTATAACAAACTACTCGAGAGTGATTAGCAACGCGTGGCATTTTTACTATGCGTTGAATTTAGTGATTAAGGTGGTATGCGGCGGCATCGGTATTCCGTTGCTCATTGTGGTTTTGTGCAGGCAGGTGGCGATAACCATAGGCGTTGTGCGCCTAATAGTGTTAACTACCTCGACCATCTACCTTCTTTCGCTCAATCACCAGAAAATATGGCTTACTCTTGGGTGGATATATTCGTAGTGTCTGTTTCTTTTTCTGATGCAGCGCTACGTATTCGTCGGAAAGATTGTCTGGAGGCGCTAATGAAAGACTCGGATGTCGAATTGTCCAAGTGGAATCCACCAAGAAAACATTGCTTTCGCTCGCAAGACGTTGAACACTATCCGTGTGTTTCCTCGCTAAAAGAATGATGAGTATGTCCTTACCTCCTTGCCCGAATTGTCAATCTGACTACGTTTATCAAGACCAATCCCATTTAGTGTGTCCGGAATGTGCTTATGAGTGGAATCCTGATGAGGTTCAGGGTGAGCCACAAGTCAAAGATGCGAACGGAACGCTGCTCAGTGAGGGCGATAAAGTGACATTGGCAAAAGATCTTAAGGTGAAAGGCAGTTCGCTAGTATTGAAAATTGGCACTAAAGCGCTCATTCGTCGGATTACAGAAGGTAAAGATCACCAGTTGGACTGCAAAGTCGATGGGTCCGGTGACATGGTGATTACGGCGCAGTTTGTGAAAAAGGTCCAGTAGCACACCCTTTGGCATTGCCATTGAGTGTGCGTTTTACTCGCGTTTCTAATGTGTGTTGCCTAAGTCCACTACTGAGGCGAGTTGTCGAGGCTACTGGCGACATCATCCAGCATGATCTCGGTCGCATGAATGCCTCCATAGGCGAGATACCATGCAACAGGATCGACGTAGACAATGCGCTGCGCTTTGGCTGCGGGAGTGTGCGCGATAAGCGGATTGTCAAAGAGTTGCTGCGCGGCGCCGTGGGCTTTGCCAGTGGCTTGCTCTCGGTCGAGCACAAACAGTGTTGATGGTTTGGCATCGGCGATGTATTCAAACGAAATCAGTTTACCGTGCGGGCCTGTCTCGCTGGCCACTGTTTGGCTCGATGCGGGCAAAAATCCGAACTCTTCAAAGATGATGGAAAAGCGACTTTGTGGCTCGAAGGTCGAGATTTTTTTGCCACTGCTCATGACCATCATCGCGTCACGTTTCTCAGCGCGAACTTCAGACTGGATGGCGTTAATGCGCTGCTCGGTCTCTTCAATCTTCGACGCCATTTTATCTTCTTTGCCGACCAACGTCGCGATAGCACGCCAGTTCACTTGGGTATCGTGCCAATATTGTCCATTGGTCGTGGACAGCATGAGCGTGGGTGCGACCTCGTTGAGATCATCATAAATGCGCATCATGCGTTCATCGGCAATGATCAAGTCGGGTTTTAAGGTAAAGAGGGTTTCAAAATCGGGCTCAAACAGAGAGCCAACGTTGGTGACCGCCTCACCGTAGTGGGCTAAGTAGCTCGGCATCAGCATATGCACAGCGCCGACTGGCGTGACTTCGAGGAAGTCGAGCGTGTCGAGGGCGCTATGTGTCAACACGACAACCCGTTGTGCCGGCTTATCGAGTTCGATATGGCCTTTGATATGCGAGACATCGATTGATGCCGCATGTGCCGTGCAGGCCATCACGGCCAGCGTGAATTGAAATAATAGACGCGTAAACATGTGCATTACTCCGAAGCAGGTTGAGTCCATTGAATAGCAAACTGATCGCCGCGATAGGCAAACATCTCCAGGTGCGAGGTGAGCACTTGCTTGACGGCGCTGAGCGCCTCGGGGGTTTGTGCTGCGCAGTTAATATCTAAACTGTCGGGTTCGCTGAGGGTGAGTGTACACACCCCATAGGGAAAATAAGCGACGCCTTGGCGTTCGTTATACTCAACCTCAATCTTGCGACTGAAATGTCGACATAAAGTGGTGAGGTAGCGCGCGCAGTGCTCAGAACGAATCTGAGTATGAACCTGGCAATGGTTAGGGGAGGGTTGGTTGGATTCCATAGCAATGTGCGCCTTAGGCTAAAGGCCCAAGGCGCGTCTCCTTATCATTAGAATTCGTAAGAGGCGGACAGTTTGTAGTTGCGCCCGGGTTCTAGATCATCCAAGGTAGCGCCACGTGCGGCACCAGAGCGTGAGGCGTGCGAGGTGTAGGCTTCATCGAAAATGTTGTCTATACCAAAGGTGACCTGCAAGCGATCCAGTTGGCTAGGGCGCCATTGAGCATAGAGATCGTGCGTGTTATACGCTTCTTTAACCGGCTGATCCTCTTGAACATTATCTTCTTCCAGCACGATGATGGATGTCCAACCGACGGTGGTATCAATCGCTGCAAACTCATAGTCGATGCCGAGCGAAATTGAGTCACCGACGTCCATACTGCGTCCGTTCGCTGCAATCAGTGGGCCGCCTGTGGATTGGTTGGTGGTGTCACTGCGAGAGTAGGATGCTCGCGCACTCAGAGCCTGATAGCTGTAGGCTGCGCTGAGCTCAAAGCCTTTGATCTCCGCATCACCAATGTTCTCAATCAAGTAACTGCCATCATCTTGGTAGGATTCACCGATGTAGTCGTCAATCTCGTTTTGGAACAGCGTTAGGTTCGCACTGATGGCATGCTGGTCAAAGCGTTGGAAGTAGCGAGCGCCCACTTCGCTTGAGAGGCCAGTTTCTGCCTTAATATCGTCAGCGAGATAGGCGACATCTTGATAGGCGATAAAGGTTTCAAGCAGCTCCGGGCCCTTAAATAGACTGCGAGTGCTGGCAAAGAGCGTCCATTGCTCGGTGATATCCCAATCGGCGCCAAGCGCCCAAGTCCACTCGTTAAACGTGTCCTTGCTGGTTTCGGCATCACGGATGTAGTGGTCATAACGCAGGCCCGCTGTCAGTGCGAAACTTGGCGAGAGCTGAATTCTGTCTTCGAGATAGCCAGCGCTGCTTTTTGCATGCTCTTGCATAAATGGCGTACCCCCATAGGCGCTTTCGCTGGTCTTATCCATGTATTCAAGCCCATAGGTGAAGCGATGCCCACGCTCAGCCAACATTAGATTAGACTGAAACTGAGCGGTGGCACCCAAGTTTTGGTTTTTAGCGGTGTTCTGGCTGTGTCGGTTGGCTGGCCAGCGGCCAGTAATTGCTGACTCGTCACGATCGATTTGAGTGGTACTGGAATAGAGCGTGACTTTACCTTGATGGTTGTCGCCCCGCAGTTCATAGGAGCCCGTAAAGGTGTCGCGGTCATACTGAGTCGGGATTAAGTCTTCACCAGAGAGCTCAGTGTTGGCACTGCCACCCATATCCGGTCTTGGGCTGTAGTCGCCCTCATCACGGTAGAGGTCATAGCTGAGCTGAAAACGATGCAGATAAGAAGGCTCATAACCCAGTTTGAACAGCATATTGCCGACATCGCCGGCTGCGCCATAGGTGGTGTCACCATTGCCGTCTTTAAAGTCATCACGTTCGACGTAGTTCGCGTACACCATCGCATCAACATTATCGTTCAAGAGACCATATGCGGTGACAGAGCCTTGACGACTGTCGTTGCTGGCGACACCACCATACACACGGACGCCAAAGCTTTCGTTGTAACGCAGCAGGTCTCGAGCGTCTTTCGTCTCAAAATAGACCGCACCACCAAGGCCTGATTGGGTGACGGAGTTGTTGCCCACTTGGATGTCGACCGCTTTAAGGATGTCGGGGTTGAGTGTGAGGTTGCCGATATGGTGGAACATATTGGCGTGCTGCGATGCGCCATCGAGGCGAATGTCTAAGTCCGTTTCCCCGAGGCTACGAATGGTAATGCGTTGGTTAACGGAATGAGTACCGCCGACATCGACGCCGGGTACACTGCGCAGTAGATCCGACATGTGATCCGCTTGCTTAATGGAGATGTCTTGATCGCCCAAGAACTCCGAGCTGCTCGAAACTTGAGTGCCCCAGACTGTGAGCGTTTCATCGCTCGTGTTGTCGCTTTGGGTCTCGGCATAGGCACCGCCGCTGAGTGTGACCGCAATGGCCAAGGCTAGAGTCGATACCGAAACGATCGGTTGGTGATGTGAGTTCATGAACTCCCTCTTACATATTGTAAATGATAATTAATATCATTAATGTTATGCTACACCGCTAGTACATGAACAGCTTTTATGATTATGCAAAATCGCCAACTTGTTATGAGGAAAGTTATGCATTCAAAACAGATCACCCCGTCACTGTTTCGCATGGAAATGGCGGACGGGATTAACGTCTTTGGCGGCGGGCAGAGGAGTCAGCAAGAGAGCCTAGTGATCGCCCCTGCGACGCCATCGGTGATCTTTACCGTGCTGTTAGATGGAGATTTAGAGTTTGGTTATGACCAGCTTGAATGTACGCTTAGTGCGCAACCCCAGGCGCAAGTGATGGCCGTCAATCTCGTTCACCCTTCCAGTTTTTGGCGAAGTGTAGAGAAAGATCAGTGGGTCGAGAAAATTCACCTTGTGTTGCCGCGAACTTGGTTTGAAGCAAAACCGCTTGAGGGTGGCGCTTTTCGTACTTTTTACTCCGCTCACCTCGCCAGTGCTCATTTTGATTTGCCGAGTGAGGCCGCTAAGGAAATACAGAGACTGCTTCGCACGCCGCCCCCCGAGACGATTGCCAAACGCATCGAACTGGAAAGCAACATCCATCAGCTGCTTCTCCAATTGATGAACCAGCTGTGTGCGTGCGAGGTGACTCAGGCCCCTCATCCTAGCGCGCGCCAAGACGTCGAGATGGCGGAGATTGTTGCCTTTATTGAAACCCATTTAACGCAGGCGCTGACTTTAGAGGCTATCGCTGAGTTTGCGCATATGAGTATTTCGTCGCTGCAGAGACTGTTCAAAGATCACATGAACATGACCGCTGCTCACTATGTACGGCGCAGAAAGCTGAATGATGCCAGAGTGAAACTGGCGACCGGTTGCATGACGGTCAGCGAAGCCGCTTACAGTTATGGTTATCGTCACCCCTCCAATTTCTCTCTCGCGTTCAAAAAACAGTTTGGTTACTCACCAAATCGGGTGGGTGAGAACGCAAACCTTGAGCACAAAGAGCTAAGGGCGAAGCGAGTATTCACTTCTGAATGCCCAACGTAGCCCATTGTTTGAACGGGCTACGTTGGATCAGTGTTAAAACCATAACCCAGTGGGCAGTCTGAGTAAAAGTACATCGCGCATCAGCAGATAAAACATCACCACGATAACAAATGAAGCGGTGAGGTGTTTACTCATAGAGCAGGTTTCTATTTTATCGAAGTTCGCGATCAACATAATGGCAACAAAGGCGAGTAACGAGGATAGCCCAAAACCAAGCGTGGTCATCAAGAGCGTCCAGAGGGCCATAATGGCAATCAGAGCGCTTTGTCGCATAGTTGGGCTTATATTTAGCGAAGACCAATTGACCGTATCGCTAGCGCGCCATACTTTACCGATGAGTAATACTGCCAAGACCATCATGGCGACCACAATATAAGTGGGAAATACTGCGCCTAGTTTAGACATGCTCTGCGTTTGATTGAGCAGCAGGCCACCTATGACGATGAGCAGTGCACCGATCGCTATGGTCGAGCCTTTGTGATCTCTTGGCGTGTCAGAGGGAGCAAAGTTATGCTTTTTTGCTGCCCAGAGCGGGAACACAAGCGCAATGATTGCACATATAATGATGCCAATAGAGATGGGGCGAGCAAAAAACATCTCGAAGACTTTACCTTGCGCCGAGCCTATCAAATAGGCCTGAACAAACCCTTGTTCTGCGATCTTTCCTAGTACTAAGCCAAGTACAATTGGCGAAGCACTGAAGCCAAATTTACCTAAGAACCACGCAAACACACCCAGTATGAACATCATAAAGGTGTCATGAGGGTTGCTGTGAATCGCATAACTCCCAATAACGGTTAAGAACGCGACGGTGGGGACCAACAACTGTTTTGGCGTTTTGGCAATCGAACGATAGGCATATTTTCCAAGAATTAAACCGACGGGCAGCATCAATAGCGTTGCGATGATCAAACCGTAGATAAAGGTGTAGACAATGCTGCCTTGTTCAGTGAACAGTGATGGACCGGTCTTAATGCCTTGGACTAGCAAAGCCCCAAGTATGATTGCATCAGGTGGCGTACCAGGAATGCCAAGCACCAATGTTGGGATAAAACCACCGCCAACGGTCGCGTTATTGGCAGATTCGGTCGCGACGATACCATCTGATGCGCCTTCCCCAAATTTTTGATCTTTCTTCGCATTGCGGCGAGCTTCTGTATACGCCACTAATCCCGCAATAGAACCACCTGCACCGGGTAGGATTCCGACGACGGTGCCGATAATGGAGCTTCGCATCAGATTGAATTTACTGTTTTTGATCAGAGAAAAGGCGCGTGACAACGACGATTTCCCTGATACCTCAGCAAAATCTAGATGAGGGGTTTTGTTCGCGACTAGGTCGATGATCACTGGAACACAATACAATCCAATGATTGCAGAGGTAATATCAATTCCGCCGAGCAGTGAGACCTGATCAAAGGTATAGCGGACGTCACCACCGACTACCGCCACGCCAACCGTAGAAAGCAATAAGCCGATGCAAGCGCCGATCAAGCCTTTGAGAGTGTTGCCCACCGAAAGAGACGATATGAGTGTCAGACCAAAAACCGCCATCCAGAAATATTCTGATGGACCAAAGGCCAAGGCGACTTGAGCGAGTGGTGGTGCCAGCATCAATAAGGCAAGGCCACCCACGATACCACCTCCTACTGAAGCGAACGTTGCCAGAGAAATGGCAAGGGCCCCTTCTCCTTTCTTAGCCATTGGATAGCCATCGAACGTCGTCGCGATGGCAGAAGGGGTGCCCGGAGTATTAACCAAAATTGCTGCAAACGCCCCACCATAGATAGCTCCGGTGTAAATTGCACCGAGGACAATCAAGCCCGAAGCGGGGCCCATCACATAGGTAAAAGGGACGAGAACTGCCACCGCCATGGTGGCAGACAATCCTGGCATTGCTCCGATTACTGTGCCGGCTACGACACCAACCAGTGCGAGTAACAGGTTGATCGGTGTGAGTGCATCAAGTAAATAACTAAGCAATTCCATCGTGAACCCCTATTTAACTAGCCCAAGCAGTTTTGCTACTTCTTGGTTTTCAGCTTTGTTTTTTTCAATAAATGCCTCCATCTCTTGATAAGGGATGTCGGTAAGCACAAATCCGTTGCTCTCCATTTTTTCCACAAAATCAGGGTCTTTATTGATATCGCCGATAATTCGAGAGAGCTCCACACGAATGGCCTCTGGGGTCGATTTCGGAACAGCGACGCCGCGGTATGCCCCTCCCACTAAATCGATGCCTAGCTCCTTGAACGTTGGGACATCTGGAAACGCCGCGAGACGCTCTTCTGCCGAGACTGCGAGCATGCGCAGTTTGTCACCAGCATTCGCCCCAGATGTGGCGTAGTTGAAACCTGCGGTCACCTGGCTACCCATTAGCGCTGTCATGGCAGGACCAATACCGCTAAATGGGACGTAGGTTGTTTTCACTCCCACCTGCTTATCAAACGATACCTGACCAATATGATTGGCTGAGTTGGATCCTGAGCCTGCAAACGTGACCAGTCCTGGATTGGCTTTTGCGTAATCGATCAGTTCAGGTAGGCTCTGGAATTGACTGTTTGCCGGGACGAAAATCGCGTTCGGAGTGTAATGAAAATAATAAATGGGCGTGAGGTCATCGGTCGTGTAGCCAGACTCCTTAACAATCGGCTGCATGATGGTGTGAGGGATATTTATCCCCATCACGGTATAGCCATCACCTTCCATACTGTTGAGCTGTGACCAAGCTACTGCGCCGCCCGCACCGGGTTGATATTGAATGACGGTTTTCACACCTGCGTGTTTTTCAAACACGGTCTGTTGAAAGCGTGCAGAAAGATCAGACTCGCCACCGGCGTTAAAGGGCAGAATATAATTAATGGGTTTGCTGGGGTAGTCATCGGCTGCAAACAGGGAGCCAGACAGCGATAGAGCACCGGCAGCCAGTGTTGTGAGCAATGGTTTAGTGATATAGCTTAACTTACTTGTTTTCATTGTTTCGTCCTCGTTATTGGTTCACTTAAGCGCGAAGCGGGTGACGATTTTTTATCGTTCTTATTTCGCGCCTTGATATTCTTTGTTCGATGAGCTCCTCTAAATGTGTGACGAGTTTTTAATGGTTGTGGATGTAGTCAATGACCGCATCGGTCACTTGCTTAGTGGTTGCTTTCCCACCAATGTCGGGTGTGCAAATCCCTTCGGAAGACACCGACTCTATGGCACTCATCACCAGGCGAGCGGCTTGATGTTCGCCTAAATGCTCGAGCATTTGGACTGCAGTCCAAAAGGTCGCGATAGGATTGGCAATTCCTTGTCCAGTGATGTCGAACGCAGAGCCATGGATCGGCTCAAACATTGAGGGATAAGGGCTATTTGGTGCGATGTTTGCTGTCGGAGCCACTCCTAGACTGCCTGCTAAGGCACCGGCAAGATCGGAAAGGATATCGGCGTGAAGGTTAGTGGCGACGATAGTATCGAGTGATTCAGGGTTAAGCGTCATTCTTACCGTCATTGCGTCAACTAGCATCTTGTCCCACGTGACATCAGGGAACTCTTTCGACACTTCCTCTGCAATTTCGTCCCACATCACCATCCCGTGGCGTTGAGCATTAGACTTGGTGACCACGGTCAGGAGCTTACGTGGACGTTGCTGCGCAATCTCGAATGCATATCGCATGATTCTGGTTACGCCTGCACGGGTAAAGATCGATACTTCCGTTCCTACTTCTTCTGGAAAACCTTTGTGCGCGCGTCCGCCGTGACCTGAGTATTCGCCTTCCGAGTTCTCTCGGACGATGACCCAATCTAGGTCGCCTTTGGTTCTTCCCTTGAGGGGGGATGGGATTCCTGGGATGATTTTGGTTGGACGAACATTGGCGTATTGGTCAAAACCTTGGCAAATCTGCAGTCTTAAGCCCCACAAGG
>NZ_JCBDHE010000039.1:0-165838 GCF_059834225.1 Vibrio sp. R10-SG3-ISO3
GCTTTATCGCTGACTGTTTTGACGCTCACCGGTGTAAGAGGATGTGGGGAAGGTGTCTTTACCGCGTGCATGAGTGTCCTCGTCCCGTGGGTTTTCTTGCGCCTTTGATGGCTTGGGCCAACTGATGAATGTGCGTTTTGGTATGATTGGCGGTTAAAGTAATGCGTAGCCGCGCGCTGCCTTTGGGTACGGTTGGCGGGCGAATGGCGGTCAACCATATACCTTGCTGTTTCAGCTGTGAGGCGGTGGCCACCGCATCGTCACTCTCGCCAATCAGCCAAGGCTTGATGGGTGTCGGCGTTGCCACGTATCCAGGTTCGTCACTAAGTAGTTGATCGTACAGTGCCGTCAACTCAGCTAGCTTATCTCTGCGCCACTGCTGCTGCTCTATGATCTCGCTCGCTTTATGAAGGGCGACCGCTTGCGCCCCGGGCATGGCTGTCGAGTAGACATAATGGCGAGCAAATTGCGTCAAGTAATCGGCCAATTCGTCATGACACAGAATCGCCGCACCGGAGAGACCAAACGCTTTACCAAAGGTGACAATCAACACCTGTGGTTTGATGCCCGCATGTTGGCAGCTGCCGCGTCCACCTTCGCCGAGCACGCCGATACCGTGAGCGTCATCAACCGCAAGCCATGCCTGTTGCTCTGTGAGCTCGCTGATCCCTTGCAGCGGCGCAAGATCGCCATCCATGCTAAACACCCCTTCGGTGATAACAAGGGTCGCAGCTTCAGGATCGATGCGGTTCAATACCTGGCGCAAATGCGCCATATCGTTGTGTTTAAAGCGCTTCATGGTCGCAGGACAGAGTACCCCTGCTTCCATCAAGGATGCGTGGTTGAGTTTGTCTTGAATCAGCACATCGTCTTGCTGAAGTAAACTCAATAGCAGCGCTTGATTAGCGGCAAAACCGGAGCTGAACAGCACCGCTCTCTCATAGCCTAGCCATTTACACAGCCGCTCTTGCAGCGCTTGATGTGCGCCGCCATGACCTGTCACCAATGGCGATGCGCCTGAGCCATTGCCATAGACGGTAATGCCTTGCTGCCAGGCTTGCCCAATAGTGGCGTTCGTCGCAAGACCAAGATAGTCGTTGCTGGAAAAATTCAAGTATCGGCGCTCGTTATCAGCAATCTCCACCTGATTGCCACCGTGCGAAGTGCGTGTCTGACGCAGTAAGCCCTGCGAGCGGCGCTCGGCCAGCGCAGCGCGCACGCGAGAATCAAACGCTGGCATCGTAGAACAGGTCGTCTTTGGCTGGACGAGCCGCCACACGTTCCACAACGCGATCCAGCAGATCGTTCTCTTCTATTTCATCCGGCTTTTGCGACACCTGTTGACTGTTGATACCCAGCTTTTTGAACAGCTGCATATCTTTGTCTTCCGATGGGTTTGGCGTGGTCAGCAGTTTGCAACCATAAAACACCGAGTTGGCCCCGGCCATAAAGCACAGTGCTTGCATCTGCTCGTTCATATTTTCACGTCCAGCAGAGAGGCGTACTGCAGAGCGCGGCATCATAATGCGCGCAATGGCAATTAAGCGGATGAAATCAAACGGCTCGACGTCCTCGACCTCTTCCAGTGGGGTCCCTTTGACTTTGACGAGCATATTAATCGGCACACTCTCTGGGTGTGTCGGCAGATTAGCCAGCTCAACCAGTAAGCCCGCTCGGTCATTGGCGCTCTCACCCATGCCAATAATGCCACCGGAGCAAATCTTCATGCCTGCGTCACGCACGTGTGACAGAGTGTCCAGTCTATCTTGATAAGTGCGAGTAGTAATGATGTTGCCGTAGAACTCTGGCGAGGTATCTAAGTTGTGGTTGTAGTAGTCAAGACCAGCCTGTGAGAGCTCTTTCGCCTGCTCGGCCGTCAACATGCCCAGAGTCATACAAGTCTCAAGCCCCATCTCTTTGACGCCTTTGATCATCTCGGTGAGATGAGGCATATCGCGCTGTTTGGGGTTCTTCCATGCCGCGCCCATACAGAAGCGTGTGGAACCCGCACTTTTCGCTTTTTGCGCGGCATCGAGTACCCGCTCGACTTCCATCAATCGCTCTTTTTCAATGTCAGTTTGGTAACGCGCACTTTGCGGACAATATTTGCAATCTTCCGGGCAAGCGCCGGTTTTGATCGACAGCAGGGTACTCACCTGCACGTGATTGGCCTGCTGATAGTGGCGATGGACGGTTTGCGCTTCAAAGACTAAGTCCATGAATGGCTTTTCCATGAGCGCACGGACTTGCTCGACAGTCCAGTTATGACGTACTTCCACCTGCTTTCCTTTTTATTATTGGATTGATTTCTCGCCAGTCTACTGACACCATACGCACTGTCAACACAATAAAAACACGCAGGTTTACATCTGCTTAATATTTGAACTTTGATTTATTAAGGAACTTTGATGGATCTCGCCTTTGATCGCCGCCATATCTGGCATCCGTACACTTCTACTCTCACACCTCTGACCTGCTACCCTGTTCGTAGCGCAGAGGGTGTCTATCTTGAATTAGAGAGCGGTGAGCAGCTGGTCGATGGCATGTCGTCTTGGTGGGCTGCGATTCACGGCTACAATCATCCTGCGTTAAATCGTGCCGCCCATGAACAAATTGACACCCTCTCTCATGTGATGTTTGGTGGCATCACCCATCAACCGGCGATCACCTTGTGTCAAGCGCTGCTTGAGCTCGCACCGGATAATCTTGAACAGGTGTTTCTTGCCGATTCTGGTTCGGTGGCGGTGGAAGTGAGCCTAAAAATGGCGCTGCAATATTGGCATGCGAAAGGCGAGCCGCGCTCAAAGTTTCTCACCCTTCGAGATGGCTACCATGGCGATACCTTTGCGGCGATGTCGGTAACTGATCCTGACAACTCCATGCATTCACTCTATAAAGGCTTTCTGCCTGAACACATTTTTGCTCGCTCGCCTCAAACAGGCTTCTGGCAAACGTGGCAACCCAGTGATCTGGACGATTTTCGTCAACAGCTCGCTAATCATCATCAAGAAATAGCGGCGGTCATTCTTGAGCCCATAGTGCAAGGTGCGGGAGGCATGCGCATTTATCACCCAGAATTTCTAAAAGGCGTACGCCAACTGTGTGACGACTATGGCGTGCTGCTGATATTGGATGAAATCGCCACCGGCTTTGGCCGCACAGGCAAGCTGTTTGCCTGCGAACACGCCGAGGTTCAGCCAGACATCCTCTGTGTCGGTAAAGCGCTCACCGGCGGTTACATGACGTTATCCGCCACGCTCACCACTCGCCACGTTGCTGACACCGTCTGTTCGGGCGAAGCCGGCTGCTTTATGCACGGCCCGACTTTTATGGGCAACCCCCTCGCCTGCGCCGTCGCAAGTGCCAGTATGGACTTATTGAAAACCGGCGAATGGCAAACACAAGTTGCGGGCATCGAACGTCAATTTGCTTCGCTGCTGCCGAGACTAAAAAAATATCAAAAAGTCAAAGACGTGCGCTGGCTCGGCGCGATTGGTGTGGTAGAGACGACGACAGCGGTGGATATGGAAAACATCCAAGCGCATTTTGTTGAGCAAGGCGTCTGGATACGCCCATTCGGACGTCTTATCTATATGATGCCGCCGTTTATCAGCGAACCTAAGCATATTGAGAAGTTAGTAATGGCAGTGGAGAGTGCGCTGGGGAAAGAGGTGTGTTTTAGGTAGGTTGTGGGTTGTGGGTTGTGGGTTGTGGGTTGTGGGTTACGATAATTTACCGATTTGTTTGGTCGGTCAAGTGCTCGTAACCCTTTATGCCATTTAGTCTTGGTCAATCATCCAGCGGCGGAAGGCTTTGCGCTCTTCGGTGGAAGATTTTAGGTACCAGGCTTTAAGTTGGTCAAGGTTGTTGGTGTCAACCATTTGAGGGGCGACTTGTGGGGCTTCAGCCATATCCGTCATAGCGGCGGCGGTAACAGCGGTTGCGCTGACGGCGGCGACAGGTTTATCGACGAGCGAACCTTTGTCGAAGTAGATTCCGCGCTGCTCATTGTATTCTGCCAAAGATGCCTTAAGTCCAGAGAAAGGTAGAAATCCAGTTTTACCTTGTATTATCCCCTGTGTATATTCAACTTCATTGCCATCTATAAATAATCGCCATTCAGGATTAGGGGATTCAAAAACAGCCCTCGCCTCCATAGAACTTCTCGCGACAGGATGATCAATAGTAGCCTGGTCACCGGACATAGTAAAAGTTAGGACATAAGGCTTAGAAGTAAACACGTCACCGCTAGAGCCCTTTGACATATTTTTATCCATTCTGACAACAATTTGTGTGTAACCCTCTTTAATGGAATTCACTCCGATCTTATTCTCTGCACTCTGACCATTAATATATAGAATACTCACTCCACGCTTAGGTGTGAGCGTTGCAGCATGACTGGAATGTGTTGAGGCAACCACCAAAAACCACATAAAAATATAAGCTCTCATCCTTTCCCTCTGTCATTTGTATGGATAACATGAAATAAAGCCACCCGAAGGTGGCTTTATGATTCCTAAACTTCTTAAGCTAAATGATTAGAAAGAAGCTTCAACACCGATTGCTAGACCAGTGTTGTCATCAACACCTTCTTGATCTAGACCACCAACTTCTGCATAAAGCTTAGTGTTTGGTGCTACAGCGTATGTTGAGTTAACGAACCAACGGTCTGCTTCTTTAGTCTTGTCGTCGTGAGAGCCGATTGAGTAACCAGCTGCAAAGCCAAGTTTACCTAGACTGTAATCTGCAGCAAAAGACACGTTGCTGTTATCAGAGTTAGCAGCGTCTGCTGCAACTGCGTAGTAAGCAATAGCTAGGCTGATGTTTTCAAGGCCACCGTATACAGCTTCAAACGCGTAAGCAGTATCATCTTTTTGCTCTGCGCTGTCGTCTGCATTGTACTGGGCAAAAAACGCAGATAGGTCAAAATCAGCTACACGGTAGCCAACTCGTGCATCGTAATATGTATCCTGAGAACCACGTTGCTTGGATTCTGAAGAGATTTCACCTCCATCAAGCAGTAGGCCTTGATCAAGTTTGTTTTGTACGAAACCTAGGGTTGCGTATAAATCACCGTTGTCAAAATCATAACGTACTGCTTCGTCAGAGCACTCATCTGTCGCTGCTTCAAGAAGAGAAGCAATACCAAACGCTTCATCAGAGCCGATACCTAGATCATCAGCAGCAGTACATAGGCGACCAAATTTAATTGAGCCAGCCGTCTTGTGGTACGCAGCTACATAGGTGTCACCGTTACGCGTAATTTCTGAGTTAGTGCTTTCTGAACCGTCGAACTCCCAGTATGCACCGACTGTCCAGTCATCGTTTACCATGTAACGGATGTCAAAGCCGAAATCAGCGTCTTCGATGCGTTGCTGCATTTGGCTTGAGCCAGTTACGTCGTTGCGGTAAACAACTTCAATATCACCTTTCAGGTTTACTGAAACACCATCTTGGTTGTACACCTCAATCGCCGCGTTAGCAGACGAAGCCGCCATAAGTACTGCTAGAGCTACTAGAGTCTTTTTCATAATAATCCACTGCCTTTTCTATAGAATGGGAATTCCCTATCCGGTTCCCTTTATGTTTTAGAAGATGACTCAAACTCTTTATTGGTCCGATGTCATCGCCACTAAATTTCGAGGTTTAGATTGCAAAAGATTCCCCTAAGTGTCAAATGTTCTAAACCACACAACTAAAAAAACATAAATTATTTTAAAATCATATGTTTACATATAAAGCTGCCGTTTTTTAGACCAGGTTCATAAAAATATCTCCACGCCACAGGTCTTACCAAAACCGTTAACATTTAGACTTAAACGCCAATTAATCGATAAAATTAAGTAAATGACAGAATATAAATCTACCATTTGTGATTATTTGGAGTGATATATATTTTACAATTAGAATTAATTATAAGTTCTTGAAGGTTCAGTTTTTTTTTGTGAAGGAGATCTAGATTTGGTCATTTGAGATTCTATTTCGTGAACTGAGTAGCGTTTAGCAAACTGTGCTATCATCCGTCGCCCATAGCGAAGGTCCCCATATGATTGCCAGTAAGATACAAAATTCTATCCGCCACAGTTATCAATCTCTCCAACATCAGTTAGAAAACTTCGTTCCTCGCCGAGCACAAAACTACTTGGTCGCAGAGATCGCCAAAACATTATGTGGCGAGTATCACAAATCTAACCGGATGATAGTTGCAGAAGCGGGGACCGGGATTGGCAAATCACTCTCCTATCTGATGGCCGTGATACCCGTTGCGCTGTTCAATAATCGTAAAGTGGTCATCTCCACCGCCACCGTCGCGCTGCAAGAGCAGCTCATCAATAAGGATTTGCCACTATATAGACGCCTCTCTGATCGTGAGTTCTCCTTTATCCTCGCCAAAGGCCGAGGCCGTTATTGCTGTGCTGAAAAGCTCTACACCGCGTGTGGGGCAGACGGCGGGCAGATGGCGATGTTCGACAGTAAGCCGAAGAAAAAAGAGGTTGAACTGCTTGAGCTCATGCACACCAAGTTGGCACAAAACAAATGGAATGGTGACCGTGACGCTTGGCCCAAGCCAATTCCCGACCACTTGTGGCAAATGATTGTCAGCGATAAGCACAGCTGCAACACCAGTTTACCTGCGCATCGCCAGTGTCCGTTTCAAAAGGCCCGTGCCGAGCTTGATAAGGTCGACGTGATCATTGCCAACCACAGCTTGGTGATGGCCGATGCCGATCTCGGGGGTGGCGTGATACTTCCAGAGCCTGAGAACACCTTTTATGTGTTTGATGAGGCGCACCACTTACCCCACGTCGCGCGCGATCACGCCTCTGCCGCAGCCAGTTGTAAAGGCGCTGCCAGTTGGCTAGAAAAGCTCAATCAAAGTGTGACCAAATTTGCAGGCCTTGCCGATGAAAAGCGCGTCGCAAGGTTTAAAAATGAGTTGCAAGACAGCATTGCGCAGCTTATTCCAACCTTGGCGAAGCTCCCCGCACAGTTTGATACTCAGGCGTTTGAAGATCGTCATTATCGCTTTGAACATGGCGAGCTGCCCACTTGGCTATTTGAACAGGCCAAAGAATTGAAGACCTATTCGGTCAAAGGTGCTCAGGCCGTCGCTAAGGTGGCGGATCTGATTTCAGAACGCGTCAAAGACGGCGAAATTGCGAACCGACTCGCAGAACCCGCGCTCGCTGAGCTCGGTTTTTACATTCAGCGTTTTGACAATCTCGCCCAAGTTTGGCGCTTAATGGCCGAGCCCACGCGTGAAAAAGGCGCACCTTTAGCGCGTTGGTTATCACTACATCCGGAACGCGAAGGCGACATTATCGTCAATGTCTCGCCGCTCGAAGTGGGTTGGCAATTGGATCAACAGATCTGGAGCCGCTGCGTTGGAGCGGTACTCACTTCCGCGACTCTTCGCGCGCTCAACTCATTCAGCTTTTTCTGTCGCCAAGCTGGCGTGAGTGAAAAAGAGGAAGACGGTGTGCGCTTTCTTGCGCTCTCGTCGCCGTTTGACTACGCCAACCAAGCCGAATTGGTCATACCGGCAATGAAGATGGAGCCCCAAGCGCCACAGTTTACTGAATATCTTATAGAGATATTGCCTAACTGGATTGAAGACAAACAGGCCAATTTGGTTTTATTCTCCTCCTATTGGCAAATGAACCAAGTCGCAGAAGCGCTGAGTAGCGAATTTGTTAAAAAGGGTTGGGCGCTGCAAATTCATGGTCAAGAGTCGCGCTCTGAAATCCTAAAAAAACATAAAACCCTTGTGCAGTGTGGCAAGACGAGCATTCTGTTTGGCACTGGCAGCTTCTCAGAAGGGCTGGATTTACCGGGTGACTTGCTGACCAACCTGGTGATCACCAAGATTCCGTTTGCGGTGCCGACCTCCCCTGTGGAGCGCTCCCATGCAGAATACATCGAGCGCAAAGGCGGAAATCCGTTTATGCAGATCTCGGTACCCGAAGCGAGTAAAAAGCTGATTCAGTCTGTCGGTCGCTTGCTGCGTAAAGAGCGCGATTCTGGTAGAGTCGTCATCCTTGATCGCAGACTGGTCACCAAACGTTACGGGAGTGCGCTGTTGGACTCACTTCCTCCATTTAAACGCACCATTAAATAGTGGTGCGATTGACACCCATAACTTACAAGCGCGTCAAGCATATAAAGAAGAATACACATTATGGAACTTTTTGAGCCAACCATGTTGTTGGTGTTGGCACTGGTTGCTTTTGTTGCTGGATTTATTGATGCCGTCGCCGGCGGTGGCGGCATGTTAACGGTGCCTGCTCTCCTGTCGCTCGGCCTACCGCCGCACATTGCGCTCGGTACAAACAAGTTAGCGGCGACCTTCGCATCATCAACCGCCGCGTTTACTTACTACCGAAAGCGCCTGTTTAAACCTGAATGTTGGCTAAGAGCGTTCTTTGCCACCCTAGCAGGGGCAATCTTAGGCACCTTGTTTGTTGATTTCATCTCAACCGAGTGGCTTGAAAAAATCTTACCGCTGATTATTCTGGCAGCGGCTGTCTATACTGTTTGGCATAAAACACCGAACGCAAAAATCAATGAATCGCCACCACCTTGCCCTGTACTACATAAAAAGCAGATAGGCCAAGGTTTGATTCTAGGCTTTTATGATGGCGTTGCCGGCCCCGGTACTGGTGCGTTTTGGACCGTGAGCTCAATGGCGCTCTATCGCCTCAATATTTTGTTGGCTTCTGGTTTGGCCAAGGCGATGAACTTTACCAGCAACTTTACGTCATTGGTGACATTTGCGATTTTGGGTCACATCGATTGGGTACTAGGTCTGACGATGGGTGTCTGTTTGATGGCTGGTGCGTTCGTTGGTGCTCATTCCGCGATACGATTTGGCGCAACGTTTATACGCCCAGTCTTTGTTACGGTCGTCAGTGTGCTCGCCGTCAAACTGGCGTTTGATGCGTGGTTTATCCCTGGTTAACGCAATGAATAGATTCGATTCGCTAAAGCAAACCTTAGAGAACCTTGCCCTGCAAGCCGCGGGGCTTGATCGCCAACGCGGTGAGCACCACCTACCGCTGTTTGATGAACGGCTGTTTTCCTGCCGAGCCAAACTGCTTGTTCCCTGCGTGACAGAAACACAAGCCACATTGACGTCGATTTTGCGCGAAGAACAAGCGGGCAAATTGACCACGCACCGAGCAGAATACCTCGGCGAGCGTTTACTGTCGCAAATCAGTGCCATTGAGCGCGAATTGGCCACCACCTCAATCCGTAAAAACGAACCTAAGCACAAAAGCTATTATAGAAAGCCCATCAACGAGCTCTACCAACAACTGGCGCAGCATCAAGAGTGGGAACGTCGCTTAAAAGAGATGGTGAGAGATAAAGAGCGTGCACTGCAAAACGCCTCATCGTTTGCCCAAGCACAAGCGCAGCAAGCGTTACTGGCTACCGAGCAGCGTCTAAAACGGTGCCAAGAGTCTAAGTTGAAAATCGAAAATCAAATCACCTATCGAGAGAGAAACCAGTAATGTCTAGCCAAGAACAGTCAGCGGCAGCAAACAGCGGGCTTGAAAACGCCCCCGAAGAGATCAAACTGGCGGTAGATTTGATCTATTTATTGGAGAGCAATGAGATCGATCCTCATACTGCTTTAGCCGCTATCGATATCGTAAAAAGCGATTTAGAGCGAAAGTTGGCACAATAAGGTCAACGCCCTGACTTCAAAGACTTGCTTTCTTGCTTATCGACTAATCGCTGGATAAAACAAAAACGCGCTCGGTGATGGGATTCACCGAGCGCGTTTTTCTCAATAAGAGATGTATGTTCTTTGATGCTATACCTTAAATTGATTGACCAGTTGCTGCTGATTTTTCGACAGCTCACTGATCTGGCCGCTGACCGTTTCTGACTCTTCCGCTTGAGACAAAATTTGTGCGCTCAGATCGCGGATATTAGCGACACTTTGATTCACTTCGCCTGACACCGACTGCTGCTCTTCTGCCGCTTTAACAATCTGATTGTTCATATCGTTGATGGAAGCGATCGCGCCAAATACGTGATTAAGCTCTTGTACCGCCTGTTCAACCTGGCTGGCAGAGTGATTGGCGAGCTCATTGCCCTCTTGAATCGCAGACACCACATCTTGGGTGCCCTTCTGCACACTTTCGATCACTTTGCGAATTTCACCGACTGAGTCTTGGGTACGGCTGGCAAGATTACGGACCTCATCGGCCACCACGGCAAAGCCACGCCCCTGATCACCCGCGCGCGCCGCTTCAATCGCAGCGTTGAGCGCCAACAGGTTGGTTTGCTCCGAAATGCCCTCAATCACAGTCAAAATTTCCGTGATGTTGGCGTTGTTCTTCGCCAGCTCTTCCACTACGGGCACCGCTGCGGTCATACGTTCAACCAGATGTTCCATTTCATGTTGCGATTTTTCAATCACTTGTTGACCGACGGTTGCCGCCTGATGCGCTTTATCCGCCTCTTGCACCGCAATTTCTGCGTTTTGTACCACAAGGCCTGCGGTTTGCGTCATCTCTTCAGACGCCGTCGCGACTAAGTCGACCTCTTTAAACTGGGCGTCACTGCTGCGTCTCGTGCCTTGGGCGGCCACTTTCGATTGTTCGGTTGTGGTCCCTACTTGCATCGTGGTATCAATCACATCACGAATAATGTGTTGCAGCTTTTCCAAAAACGAGTTGAAACCCATGGCGAGCTGACCAATTTCATCCGCCGATTTCACCTCAATACGTTGGGTAAGATCACCTTCACCCGACGCGATATCATCCAAACGCGCCACCACGTCACGAATCGGTTTCACCAAGCGATTAGCCATAACACCAATCGTAAATAAACCAAACAGCACCAGGACCGACCCCGCCAACAGTTCGGTGGTCACGCTCGATTCCACTTGCGCCGTAATGGTCGCGTCAAGGTCATCGGCATCGGCCAACACACTGTTTCTTGGCATATCAAACAATACGCCCCAGGTTTGATTCGCCACCATAATCGGTGCGAACACCGTCATCCAGTCACCGCTTTCGCTCCACTGTGTCACCACTTCTTGACCCAAGAGCAACTCTCGTAGCGCTTCACTGCTGTGCATGTCGCTCTGATAAGGTTGACCAATGGCCGCGTCAGGCGCGTCACTGGCGATCAAAGAGCCATCAAAGCTAACAATATTGACGCTGCCATCGCCCGAAAAGAGTTTGCTATCCGCATCGGCCACCACCTCTTTCAAGGCGTCGAGACGCAAATCAATCCCAAAGAAACCAATGCTGGTGCCATCAAGCATAATCGGTACCGAAATCGAGGAGGTTAAAAATGTTTCCTCCTCTTGAGTAATCAAACGTGGCGTAGTCACACACGCTTGTGCTGTGGTCAATGGACACTCAAAGCGCTCACGATTACTTGGGTCTAAAAGCAGGGCTTCACTGAGCACGCTGTTCACCACATTTTCACCATTTTGCGCGGTGATCCAGTAAGGCGCAAAACGGCCCACTTCATTTGAACCGACATACTCAGCATCAACGTAATTGCTGTCTTCATTGTCGAGCATGTCCGGTCTAAAGACCAAATACGCCCCTTGAATCGATTCAAAGTCCATCACCGAACGACGAACCATTTCATCCAATGCGGTACGCAGCTCTTCACTGTCACCAAAGTTTTCTTCGGTATTGCGCTTTAAGAACATGGCGCTGGAGGCCAACATTTCTGCGCGGTAGAGCGCTTCATTGAGATACTCCGCCACCTCAGTACCGCTGAGTAGAGCGCGCGTTTGCAGCAACTGCTCGGATTTATCGATCACCGATTCCGCGCTTTGCGCTTTGATCAATTGTTGATTGGATAAAGCGTTGTAGACCGAGAAGCCAATTAAAGAGAGTGACGTAATGAGGAGACAGCAGCCAGCGAAAAGCGTGATCTTCCATTGAACCGAAAGCGTTCGCATAATACATCCTTATAAGCAAACTTGTTGATAGTTTTGTTCAATCATTACAGCATATTGAACTTGATTATCAATCAAAAGTTTAAGAATTTGTTACTATCGCTCGGAGGAAGATGCTGAACGCTTGGCATTAGTCAGCCAAAAGTGGAAGTGTTACTATTCAAAACCAGTGGATTTAGACTGCAAAAACGAGACCTATTCAAGCAAGGATTATCAATGAAAGTCATCTCTTTTAATATCAACGGCCTTCGCGCCCGCCTTCATCAACTGCAAGCCATTATTGATAAGCATCAACCTGACGTGATTGGTCTTCAAGAAATCAAGGTGCATGATGAAGCTTTCCCACTCGAGGATGTGGAAGCGATGGGCTATCACGTGTACTTTCACGGTCAAAAAGCGCACTACGGTGTGGCCATGCTGTGTAAGAAAGCGCCGATTCACGTGCAAAAAGGCTTTCCGACCGACAATGATGATCATCAAAAACGCATGATCATGGCGACGTTTGAAGACGACGCGGGAGAGAAAGTGACCGTCCTCAATGGTTACTTCCCTCAAGGTGACAACATCCACCACGAAACCAAGTACCCGTATAAGCGTCAGTTTTATCAAGATTTAATGACCTACTTGAACGAGTATCACAGCAGCGACGAGCAATTAATCGTGATGGGTGACATCAATATCAGCCCACTGGACAGCGATATTGGTATTGGTGAACCCAACCGCAAACGTTGGTTAAAAACGGGCAAGTGTTCGTTCCAACCAGAGGAGCGCGAGTGGCTTAACACCTTGATGGATTGGGGATTGGTCGATACGTTCCGTCAGGTTCATCCGAGTGTCGACGATCGTTTTTCATGGTTTGATTATCGCTCTCGCGGTTTCGATGATAACCGTGGTCTACGTATTGATGTGATTCTAGCTACGCCAAGTTTGGCGCAAAAATGCGTCGAGTCGGATATTGATTACGAGCTGCGCGGGATTGAAAAACCGTCTGACCACGCGCCTATTTGGTCGACGTTTAAGTAAGCGGACTGACTAGGATAAAGAGCTGGGTAAGCCGACGTTCCAAAGCCGCCGATTGAAAATAGCAGTGAAAAAAATCCGGAGCATCAACTCCGGATTTTTTGTTTCTAACGCCACATTTTGAGTAGTGACGTTACGATAAGCAGCGGTTAGATAGCGATAAAGTCGGCTTTGTAGTCTGGGTTAACATCCGCGTCGTAATCCACGCCTTCAACACCAAAACCAAACAGTTTCAAGAACTCTTCTTTATACTCGACGTAATCCGTCAGCTCTTTTAGGTTTTCAGAGGTGATTTGTGGCCATAGGTCACGGCAGTGTTGTTGGATGTCGTCGCGCAATTCCCAGTCGTCTAAACGCAGGCGGTTCTTCTCATCCACTTCTGCTGCGCTGCCATCTTCTTTGTAAAGACGCTGGCTGAACATGCGGTAGATTTGTTCCATACACCCTTCGTGAACGCCTTCCTCACGCATCTTCTTAAAGACCATAGCGATATAAAGCGGCATAACAGGAATCGCAGAACTCGCTTGAGTCACAACCGATTTCAATACTGCGACATTCGCGCTGCCACCGGTTGAAGAAAGTTTCTCGTTCAGTGCTGCGGCTGCGCGGTCTAAGTCCATCTTCGCTTTGCCTAGCGCACCGTCCCAGTAGATCGGCCACGTCAGCTCAGTGCCAATGTAGCTGTAAGCGACGGTTTTGCAGCCATCAGCCAGCACGCCGGCTTCAGAGAGGGCATTGATCCACAATTCCCAATCTTCGCCACCCATTACGGTGACGGTATCTTTGATCTCTTCTTCAGTCGCAGGCTCAACGCTCGCTTCGATGATCACATCTTTGTTGGTATCCACCGCTGTCGATGTGTAGGTTTCGCCGATAGGCTTGAGAGAAGAACGAATCACTTCACCCGTCTCTGGCATTTTACGTACTGGAGAGGCCAGTGAGTACACCACCATATCGATCTGACCTAGGTCTTGTTTGATCAGCTCAATGGTTTTTTCTTTTGCTTCGTTTGAAAACGCGTCACCGTTCAAGCTTTTTGCGTAAAGACCCTCTTCACGGGCGAGTTTTTCAAAAGCGACAGAATTGTAGAAACCGGCTGTGCCCGGCTTTTTCTCTGTGCCTTCTTTCTCGAAGAACACACCGATGGTTGAAGCGCCGCCACCAAATGCCGCTGCGATACGAGAAGATAGACCGTAGCCACTCGATGCGCCCACAACCAGTACACGCTTAGGTGCGTTCTTGATTGGACCTTGCGCCTTAGTGTAAGCAATTTGTTCTTTTACGTTAGCTTCACAACCCACTGGGTGCGTTGTTGTACAGATAAATCCACGAATTCTAGGTTTGATGATCATATTCAACTTCCTTAACAAAACCCGGCTAGGATAAAAGGTTCAACGCCAGATCGCATCTAATTTCTGTAAAAATGTCGTGAAAAGGCAAGTGGTTGGATCACTTCCTGTCGCTTCTCTCTGTGGTATCCAAAGCATTTTACTGAGCAGAAACAGCAGAGGCACCGTGACGGTGCCTCTGAGTAGTAAGAGCGGTGACGTGCTTTATTACGCCACGCTATCGAGCTTTGGCTTCGCACCCTCTTGATGGGTACGAGTCTCGCTGAAATCGTGGCTAAAGTGGTCCACTTGAATGGCGCGGTAACGCAATTTATCCGCGGCCAAGATCTTATCCACTTCAGCTTGAGTCAGCACGCCAGCGTCTAAGGCTTGCGCTAATCGCTCGGTCAGCAGCCCTTTACGAGCGACGACACCGTCTTTAGCTGCACGCATCAGTTTGCGCTCTAAGCTCTTCACCCCATACATGGCAAGGAACGCGTTTTCCATCAAGCCGACACTGTCATCCGCGTCTTTGCCAATGTAGCAAAGGTGAGTGAGGCGATCACGGTGCGCTCCTGGTGTCATCAGACTTTCTGCCAGTTTCACAGTAAGCTGATCACTTGGCTTGGTGTAGCGATTGCCCAGTGGGAAGATGATCACTTTCAGCAAACGCCCAACCGCTTTTTGTGGGTAGTTGGTAAAGGCTTGCTGCAATGACTGCGCCGCGTGATACAAACAGTGCTGCACGGCGTAGTGTACGTAATCGAGATCTTGCTGCTGGCGACCTTCATCTTCGTACTTTTTCAGTGCCGCAGACGCCATGTAGAGATACGCCAGTACATCCCCTAAGCGTGCAGAGATCATCTCTTTACGTTTTAAATCGCCGCCCAGTGTTGCCATTGCGATATCCGCACTGACCGCCAACGCACGGCTGAGACGCGTCATCTCTTTATAGTATTGCTGCGTTGGCCCGCTCATATCGGCTTTGATAAAGCGAGAGCCGGTGAGCGCCGCGCCAAACGCGCCGAAGGTGTTGCCCATCGCATGTTTGATGTGTTTGAACAGCAAATCATCAAATTGCTTCGCACCCTCTTTTTCATCTGGGTTGGCGGCCGCTTCCATTTCTTTCAGTACGTATGGATGACAACGCGTCGCCCCTTGACCAAAGATCATCAGGTTACGGGTCAAAATATTCGCACCTTCCACGGTAATAGCGACCGGCACACCGAGATAGTGCGTAGCAAGGTAGTTCATCGGGCCGTCTTGAATAGCGCGGCCTGAGTGAATGTCCATCGAATCATTCAAAATAGTACGGGCCATTTCCGTCATGTGGTATTTGGCAATCGCCGTCACAATGCCCGGTTTCTCTTTCAGATCCAACGAGGTCGTGGTGAGTGTGCGGCTCGCTTCTAGCAAGTACGTCAAACCACCGATACGCCCTAGCGCTTCTGCAACCCCTTCGAACTTACCGATCGACATACCAAACTGCTTACGCACGTAGGAATACGCGCCTGTAGTGCGTGACGTCAGATGGCCAATCGCAGTGCCAAGTGCTGGTAACGAGATACCGCGACCTGCTGATAAACATTCCACCAGCATGCGCCAACCTTTACCGGCGTAGTCTTGGCCACCAATGAGCCACTCCATAGGAATAAAGACATCTTTACCGCGCGTTGGACCGTTCATAAACGCCAAACCTAGCGGGTCGTGACGCTCACCGATTTCCACCCCTTTGTGATCCGCCGGGATCAACGCACAGGTAATGCCGAGCTCTTTTTCATCGCCTAGCAGGCCGTCTGGGTCATACATTTTAAACGCAAGGCCAAGTACCGTCGCAACGGGCGCGAGAGTGATGTAACGCTTGTTCCAGTTGAGGCGAATACCGAGCACCTCTTTCCCTTCGTGCTCGCCGTAACAGACGACGCCATCATCGGGAATGCCACCGGCATCTGAACCCGCTTCCGGGCCAGTTAGCGCAAAACACGGAATGTCGGTACCATCGGCAAGACGTGGCAGCCAGTAATCTTTCTGCTCTTGCGTACCATAGTGGGACAACAGCTCACCCGGACCTAACGAGTTTGGCACCATGACCGATACCGCTGTACTGATACTGCGAGTGGCGATGCGCGAAACGATGGTTGAGTTTGCCAATGCAGAGAATTCACGACCGCCATATTCTTTCGAAATGATCAGCGAGAAAAAGCGCTCTTTGCGTAGGTAATCCCACACTTCTTTTGGCAGATCGCGATCTTCTTTGACGATCTTGTGGTCATTGAGCATCGCCAACAAGGTTTCGAGCTCATTGTCCATAAAGGCTTGCTCTTCCGCTGTTAGCGTTGGTGCAGGATATTGGTGCAACTTACGAAAATCAGGACGGCCTGAGAACAACTCTCCGTCCCACCATACGCTGCCCGCTTCCATGGCTTCTTTCTCTGTGCTTGATAGCGGCGGTAGTACTTTTTTGAACATTTTGAAAGCTGGGTCGCTGACCCATTTTCTTCTTAGAGAGCACATAATCCGATCCTTTTGTTCGCGTTAGGGTGTTGAACTTATTGTTAGTGTTATAAATGCTTTGTTGATGTTAAAAATGCTTTATTGGTCTTAAAAACCTTCGCTATTACTCGATTTATTTCGCCGCGACGCCCGCAGCCAAATAAGGAATCAGTTGGTCAACGACGGACTTGGCATCCATCGCTTTGCCGTAATCATTTTCAGCGATCTCTAGCAGCGCTTGACTCGAAGCCATAGTGAACACGCAGGTGCCGAGGGTAAAATGCAAACGCCAGAACAGCGCTTCTTGAGTCAACTCAGGGTTGGCTTTCATCACCGATTGGGTAAACAGTGATAACGTCTCTTGGTAACGTGTGGTAATGAACCAACGCAAGTGACCTTGCACATCGGTATAACCACGCCCAATCAGCAACATAAAGCGGCTGGTGCCGTTCGGTCTTACATCGTTTAAGTTTCTTAGTGGCGTACGCAGTGACTCAAACACGTCTGACATTTCATACGTATCATTGAGATTTAAGTTTATTAGCGCATCTTGCACTGAGGGCATAAAAGCTTCGAGATAACGGTTTAGCACTGCACGTACCAAGGTTTTCTTATCGCCAAAGTGATAGTTGACTGACGCGAGATTCACTCCAGCTTTGCTGGTAATGGTACGAAGAGACGTGTCATTGAAACCATGCTCAGCAAACAACGCTTCCGCTACATCTAGGATTTTCTCTTTCGTCTTATTTCTCGCCGACATTTTAAAGCACTCGTATTAAACAACTGTTTGAAATATACATCCGAAACATTTAACTAACAACCAATTAACATCACATTTTTGCGCTTTGGTCTGACCAGATAAAAAAGTGTGAAAGTAATTCATTGAAACGTAAGAGAGATTTTTCCTTGCGAACAAAAAAGTGTGCAAAGAAGAAAAAAGAGAGGAAATTTATTGAACTGTTTGGGCCGTCTCCGGTCTGAATAGGTGTAGTGAGCAGAGCATTCGAAGTTTACAGGCCGTCAAACTTGTTTCCTTTCTGAACCTACTCATATGCTGCTTTTTCTTATTAACTCCTATGTTTTATGTATCCGCCCAGAGACCTTTTACTCTGGGCTTTTTTTATCTTTTACGCTCAAACCGACCAACAAGACTTTTTAGAGCTAGTTTTATACAATACGCCTCTTTTTGACACCCTGCACATTAGACCATGAAACTCAGCGATACGCCCGTCACGCAACATCAAGTGGCTTCGATCCCCTTTTTTCTCAAGCGAGACGATCAACTGCACAGCCACTTCTCTGGTAACAAGGCACGCAAACTGATGTCAGTACTGAGCGGCGAGTGGCCAAAGGTGAAAACCTTGATTGGCTATGGCAGCGCACAGGCGAACTCCGCCTACTCGCTTGCCGCGCTTGCTGCAATAAAGGGCTGGGCGTTTGAGTTTTATGTCGATCGTATCCCCGCATGGCTAGAGCAGCAGCCGATGGGCAATTATCGCGGCGTGTTGGAGCTCGGTGGGCAAATCATCGCCGTCGGCGATTCAGGGCTAGAACCCACGAGCTACATCGAGCAAATCCGCCAACCTGATGAAACCTGCTTAGTGATCCCCGAAGGCGGCCGCTCTACTCTGGCAGAGCCCGGTGTGGCAGGACTGGCGCGAGAAATTCTCTCTTGGACTCGTTATCATCCCGAGCACGAGTTTGTTGTCGCCCTACCTTCCGGGACCGGTACCACGTCGCTCTATCTGCAAAAAGCACTCAGACCGCACGGCATTGAGGTTCTGACTTGTCCGTGTGTGGGTGGGAGAGCCTACCTCGAAGCGCAGTGGCGAGCATTAGGTGAAGAGGTGTTTCCCACGGTTCTTGAACTCGAACAAAAGCATCACTTTGGCAAGTTGTATCAAGCTGACTATCGGATGTGGCAGCAACTGCTGGCCGACACCGATGTTGAGTTTGATCTGCTTTACGATCCCATGATGTGGCGCTGCCTGCTCAGCTGGTACCCAAATCACCCGCAAAAGACTATTCTCTATGTGCATCAAGGGGGATTGCTGGGCAACGAAAGTATGCTGGCGCGTTATCAACGCAAATTTGATGGTGTTTTAAGCCAACGCATCCCCTAAGTTCATCATCAACCAAAGAGTAAAAGGAGCGCAGCGATGCGATTGTGCACTCAAATTCTAAGTCTGTTGTTGGCTCTCGGCATGACTTATCCTGCGTTGGCAACCGTCATCACAACGCCGGGTAAACCGGTTGTCGGCGTCAACGCTTCGCGCCTTGCTGAGCGCGTCTGCTACTACCAAGACCAAGCCTACTCATTGGGCGCCGTGATTGAAGTCAAGGATCACCTGCTGCGCTGCTCGAAAGCCAACGACTTTGAGAGCAATGGCGCGCTGAAATGGCAAAGCCTTAATAGCCAAGACGAAAGTAAAAGCGAGCAACCTGACGCTGACGCGAACAAATCTAAGCGTTATTCGGTCAACTAGCTCTGTGACGCCACTGCGCTGGATTCAGAGTGCGCAGGGCGAATCACCACACAAGCGGTATGACGCTGCTTGCCAAAACCGATGATCTGCGACAGCGCCGCTTTGCTGACCGTCACGTGCGCCGAGCCAACGGCATCCAGCTCAGATTCAGCGTGCGGATCATGAATGAAAAAGAACTGCTCGCTCATCCCACTCAGTACCACCCAGTGCGGCTCTTTGCTGCCATTAAAACGATAGGTGCTGATTAACAGCAAAATACTAGCCCCTTCTTCCACCCAGCGCTCCAACTGACTCTGTGACGGTGGAGAGTCGATGATATCCACGTCCTGCTCCGCCAACTGTTGGCAAAAATCCTGATGAACAATTTCAATCACTTGCTTCTTGTTGTCATCACGCACACTGTCGATAAATGGCGTTGACTGGGATTGGCTCCACAGCTCGACATGATACCCGCGTCGTGCCGCTGCCAGTGCCAACCCATGACCACTGCACCCACCGTGGCCTGACGCCATGAAAATCGTCGTCGCCTCGCGCCACAATTGCAACTCGGCACTGCGTGTCAGAGGTTGTGATTTATCGAAATGCGCAAAAGCCATTAGCAGCGACGCCGCGCCACAAGTAAATGGCGTGGTTTGCACATAAAGTGGCATATTTAACAAGGTCTTAGGTCCGTAATGACTTAAGCGTTTTTGCATTTTTAGCCCATCACACAAATCGTCGTAGTAATGGATCAGCAGCTTGAGGGTTTTATAGCCCAATTTCTTGTATAAATTTATCGCG
Source organism: Vibrio sp. R10-SG3-ISO3 (assembly GCF_059834225.1). NCBI lineage: Bacteria > Pseudomonadati > Pseudomonadota > Gammaproteobacteria > Vibrionales > Vibrionaceae > Vibrio > Vibrio sp. R10-SG3-ISO3. Next base: position 20,040 of record NZ_JCBDHE010000039.1, read on the forward strand.
CCTATATTGTCTTCGCGCACTTCTAGTCGTATTGTTGTGAAGCCTTTTTCGACGGCAGCGCGCTCACACATTTCGATTAACGATTGTGCAATATTTCGTCCCCGGTACTGCGGCATCACCGCGATGGAATAGAGTCTCGACAGTTGTGTTCCTTGGTGAAACAAAACTAATGCATAGCCAACCACCTGCTCATCGCACTGTGCTACGAACAAAGAAGAATGTTCAGATTGGATGAACCTTTTCATCTGCCGTGGTGAGATCCTATCACTGGAGAAAAGTGACTTTTCCAACTGATTTAACGCACTGAGATCTGTGATTTTCGATTGGCGAAAATTCATGTGATACCTTCAAAAAAAGCTTATGCTAGTGTTTACCCATCATAGCGTTATCATTAAGGAACAAGATAGATGGCAAACTTATTAATTGTCGCCGACCAAACCAGTGATTGGCAGCAATATTTCCCGTCAGAACAAGTGGTGAGCGTGGCGCAATACCTCGACAGAGATTGGCAAACCACCCAACGTAATGTTCAAGTGGTCAACCTATGTCGCGATTACAGCTACATGAGCAGTGGTTACTACTGTTCGCTGATGGCCGAGGCCCGTCGTCACCGAGTGATCCCGACGGTCACTGCTATCAATGATATTTCTCAACCCCTGTTGATGTCATCTAATTTCCTCAAGCTGAGTAAACTGCCGAGTGACTTAACGACCTTGTCTTGCAAGATCTATTTTGGCCGTACGCAACAAGCAGGGCTTGAAAAACTTGCCCGTCAGCTTTTTGAGCAGTTTATGATTCCGATCATCGAGCTCAAGATGACCAAACATCAAACGCAGTGGCAAATCGAATCAGTGGCGGCTTTCCCGTTCCAAGAGCTAGAAGATCAAGAAGAAAACTTCTTTATCGAGTCGCTTGAGCTATTCTCAGACAAAGTTTGGCGCAAACCCAAGCAGGTGAAAAAATACCGCTATGACCTCGCAATGCTGGTCGATGAAGAGGAAAAAATGCCGCCATCGGATGCCTCTGCATTGAAGCGTTTTAAGCGTGCAGCGGATCGCTTGGGGATGAACCTAGAGACGATTGGCAAAGACGACATTTCGCGTCTTGGCGAATTTGATGGCTTGTTTATTCGCGCGACCACCAACATCAGCAACTTCACCTACCGCTTTGCCAAGACCGCCGAGAAGCTCGGCCTAGTGGTGATGGATGACTCTGAGTCCATCATGAAGTGTACCAACAAGGTGTTTTTGACTGAGTTGTTGAAAAACAACAAAGTCCCTGCGCCTGCAAGCGTGATTTTGAATCGCTTTGACCCAGACTGGCAAGACGATTTGCTGAGCGAGTTGAGCTTTCCTATGGTGCTTAAGATTCCAGATGGCGCCTTCTCTCGCGGTGTGGTGAAAGTTAAAAACCAAGAGGAGCTTGAGCGCGAAGCGGCGGCGCTGTTTGAGAAAAGCGCATTGATTTTGGCTCAAGCCTTTATGCCGACCGACTTTGACTGGCGAATTGGTGTTTTGAACCACCAAGCGATTTTTGCCTGTAAATACATGATGAGTCGTGGTCACTGGCAAATCTACCAACACCACAACAGTGGCCGTGTTTCATCTGGTAGTTTTGAGACGCTCGATCTTAAGCAAGTGCCAAAGAATGTCGTCGATGTGGCGGTCAAAGCAGCGAATCTGATTGGTCATGGTTTATATGGTGTCGACTTGAAAGAGATCGACGGTCAAGTCTACGTGATTGAAGTCAATGACAACCCGAGTATTGACCATCATGTTGAAGACGCTTTCCTTGGCGATCTTCTCTATGACCGCCTGATGACGGAGTTCCTGCGTCGTATCCAAATGCGCGGCTTCTAACCTATATCATCCGATCATTCGTATCAAAGCTTAATATCCTGCCTAAGTCACTCCGGTGGCTTAGGCATACTCCATCACATTGTCTTTCGCCATCGCATAGAGCTTTTTGTAATTGCTGTTGTTGCGCTCTTGTGCTGACATTTGCGCATGGACCACTCGATGGCAATCCGCCAACAAGTTAAATACCTCTCGGTAGTTGCGAATTCGAATGCGGTTATTGGCGAGTAGCTTGATGATCGCCAAGCTCACTTTGTAGGAGTTCGGCATTAGGGCTTTGAGCGTCGCGTATTGCTCTAAGTATTTCTCGCCTTCTTTTTCGTCGCGTTCGTTCCATTGCGCCATAATGCTTTTCACTCGCTGAATTTGGCGCTGCTTATCTTTGAAGCGGCTTTCAAAATTTGCCCACATGACGTGCTGGCTCTTCTTAATATGGGCAATTTGCTCGTCTCGAATCGCCATTTTGGCCTGCTGTAAGAGCACGGGAATGTCGTTAAACAGCGACAGGTGCTCTAGTAGATAGAGCCAATGAAAATAATCATAGAAATGCAGTGGCTTATCAACGGTGAGCTCAGAGATGAGCGACACGGCACTGCGCATATCTTGCGACAACCAATGAATGTGCACATGCAGCAACGTCACTTGCACATCAAGATGACGACACTTTTCAAGCTCATCCAACTTACCATTGATGAGGTAGCGCTGAGCTTCAAATACTGCGGGCTTATCCTCATCAACGGCTCGATAGAGAAAACTGCGGACCGTGTTGAGCGTGATGTATTCACTTTGACGGTAGGTATTTTCGTTCTTTTCGCTGTAGCGCTTAATGTAATAAAACGCGTCGTCATAATGAGCAATCGCTAGCGACAGATTGGAGAGAATCAGCTCGCGCTCTGTCCCTGCCTCAAGCAGGTTGGTGGCCAATTTTAAATGTCCTATCGCCCCCTCTATGTTGTCGTTTCGCACACACACCGCCGCCATCCCATCATGGTAGTAGGGATTATTGTCTTGATTCGACAAGGTGCTGAGTACATCCCTCGCCATATCAATCTCTTCTTGTTCAATCAGCACTTTGCTCAATGCGGTTTTCACGCTGTCGCAATCATATTCATCGAGCAGCGCGCGATACTGCTGGGCCGCATCCTCATATTGACCTAACTGGGCATAGCATTGGGCTTTCAGATGGTCCAGATGACGCCCATACTGCGGGTGAAACGGGTGCAGCTCATCACATACCTCTAGCGCGTGTTGGTATTGCTTGTCATAAATAGCGGCATAGACACTCGCCAGTGCCTTTTTCCGCTTGAGACCGCTGTAAAGACGCGCAGAGAGAAAGGGCTTATTGAAGGGCTTAAGCCAATAATCATCCGGGTTACAGTCAATGATGGTACGCACGATTTGCGGTTGGTTTTCACCGGTTAAAAAGGCGAAAAAGAGATCGCTTTTGAGCAGTTGTAAGTGATGCAACTCTTCGAGCAGTTGGTAGCCGTTGATCTGGCTATTGAAGTTCACATCACAAATCACGATGTCGAACGCAATCTGCTTGCAGTGATTAATCACCTCATTTGGCCGATAGGCACAAACAACGTTGCTGCTATCAAAGCCAATCTCTCTTAGGATCAACAAGATAGAGTTGCACACTAAACGCGAGTCATCCGCGACCAATACTTTAAGCTGGCTAACATTGATCCCATTCATGGCCCTGCATCCTCCGATGTCGGCATCGATTGCCAGTTCACGACATGCTCAATGCTTTGGCTTAGGTTTCGTGAAAATAGGATAAGCGCCGGCTCACCCTGCGCCGGTAGAGAACTGGCTTGCAATAAGTGATGCGCCTCACTCGCCAATAAGTGGTGACCCACCATCGCCGCGCCGCCCTTGATCTTATGCAGCAAAGCGCGAACAGCCGCGACATCCTCCCGTTCAAGCGCTTGCGTTAAACCGGTGGCGTCTTCTTGCATCACATCGATATAGCACTGCGCCATCATCGGCCTTGTGCTTGGCTCAAAGGCATCTAGCCACGCCGTGTGATCGTTAGGCTGGATTTGCTGCATCACCTCTTACTTACCCCCCCGCTTGCCTTTGTCTTGATAGAGATTTTCATCCGCCATGATCAGCGCATGGTCTAGCTCATCATCTGGCCGTTTAAACGCCACACCCACGCTCACGGTCACCGCGATGTTCATCGGTCTTAACAGCTGAGCCGATACCTGCTGTTGCAACTTCTCTTTGAGCTCTAACACACGAGGTGGAGTACACCCCGGCAAGATGGCGAGAAACTCATCACCGCCCGAGCGAACAAGATAGTCGGAGTCGCGGAAAACACGCTTCATCGCGTTGGCAATGTGTTTAATCGCTTCATCGCCGGTATGGTGTCCATATTCGTCATTGATGGTTTTGAGTTTGTTGCCATCCACGGCCAAGATAGCCAGAGTTTCACTGTGTGTTTTTTCTATAAACTTGCGAGTATTGAATACCTTGCGGTTATACAGCCCTGTCATCTCATCACGGTGTGACTCTTCGTACACTTTGGCGATATTGGCTTTCGCCTCACGCAGTTTGGCGTAGTGATTCACCCCAAGTAGCGAGACACACCAAAGCAAGAAAAAGGCGGGTAACGTATCAAGCAACAACTTGCTGACCGGATAATTGAAACTGAGCACCGATTTGTTATCAATCACATAGTGCGAGCGAAAGCCCAGCTCTGCCAACGGGTAGTCCGGGTAACTGATTTGCACATAATTAAGCTCGCCCACATTGCCTGAGCTGTACGTCGCTTCTTCACCAAATTTTGAACCAAACGCGTACATATCTACGCTCACATCACCCATCACTTCACCACGATGCAACACGGGGCTCGACAGCGTTATTGTCGGTTCGCCTGAAATCATATCCTGGTAGATTTTTGATACTACTAAGCGATCTGAAAGCGCCTCTGCGGTGGAAAATCGAGAACAAATTCGAAAGCGTTCGCAGCGCTGATCGTGGATGGCGCGTGTACCCAAGTCAATTTGCCCCATATCGCTGAAAAAGATGAACTTTCCCTGCCCTTGAAACGATTGGTAGTAGGTCGCAGAGCGATCATCGAGTAAAAACGCATTCATATTGCCAAAGGCATAAATCAGTGAGGACAACACCACTTTCTCATCGCGATTTAGCTGGTGCGACTCTCCGGTCAGTGGGTAAACGTAGGTCTTAATGCCATATTGACCGATATTGTTGTACGTCTCCTCCAACACCGCCTCATCAATATGAAAAACCGTATTCACAAACAAAGAGGTGTAAATCAGGCGCTGCTTTTGAGTATCGATGCTTTCCGTCAGCAGCTTGAAGTCGTTTTTTTTCGTGCTGACTTGCACATAGGAGTAGGCAAAAAACAGCAAGACATAGGTGATAAACGCCAACGCGCAAGACTTCGTCAGCACGCTGACACGACTCACTTTTTTGCTAATCATAATGCCGCAACCTTGTTGAGCTCCATTAAGTTGCCCACACCATATTTGTCTAAAAGACGCTTCTTATAGGTGCTCACGGTTTTGTCGCTGATCGACAGAATATGCGCGATCTCCTTGTTGGTTTTTCCGCGCAGTAAATGGTTCATCACGACGGCTTCACGATTAGAGAGATCCACTTTCTCGCGCTCAGGGCTCGGAGTTGATTTGAACTTGAAGAAGGTATAGCCGTTGAAGATCCCTTCTACTGCATCACGCAAGATCTCTTGCTGCTCCGACTTACACACATAACCGTCAGCGCCTGCTTTAAACGCCAATTCGCTAAACAGCGCGCTCTCTTCCGCCGAATAGAACAAGACCTTACCGTGATAGCCATGAGACTTAATGCGGCGGTAGAAATCGTATCCATCGACATCAGTGAGATTGATGTCCAAGATAAGCAAGTCCACCGCCCCTGACTTAATAGTATTGAGCGCGCTCTTGGCGTTGTTGGCCACAGAGACACTGTCAATAAAGGGTAAGGTTGAGATGGTGGCGCGAATCGCCACTCCCACCAGTGGATGGTCATCAAACACTAAACAGCGACATTTACTCATAATAAGCTCTCTACTAAATTAGGTTGGCAAAGCGGCAGCTCTGCCAAAGGAACAGGTTTACTGACCAAGTAGCCTTGGCAGGTATGCACACTCAACCCGCGCAATACATCCCACGATTGCTTCGTCTCCACACCTTCTGCCACAACATGAATGTTGAAAGATTGCGCAAGTTGGCTGATAAACGTCACGATGCGCTGCTTTTTGGTGTCGTTCTCAAGACCAAGCACAAAGGTGCGGTCTATCTTGATTTCGTTAAATGGGAAGGCATACAAGTTCTCCAACGAGGAGTAGCCTGTACCAAAATCATCAATCGCGACATTGATGTGATTGACGCGCAGCTTGGCTAAATTTTTGTATAGCGCACGATTTTTCTGGTACGAGTACTCTTCGGTGATTTCTATCGTCAGACGCTGCGGATCCACTCGGTGCTGACGACACAGCGTCAGCACATGATCGGCAAAATTGGGGTTCTCCAGATTCGCTTGATCGGCGTTCACGGAGACTTTGGCGGGCAGCAAACCCTGCTGCATATCCATGAGCGCGTTGAGCAATACGGTATCAAACAGCTCGTTCGACAACTGGCATCGCTCCACCATAGGAAGAAAGGTATCGGGGAAGAGCGTGCCATGCTCTGGGTGTTGCCATCTCGCCAGCGCTTCAACGCCCACTACCTCACCAGTATTGAAATCCACTTGAGGCTGATAAAAATTGCAAATGTCCCCCGCAGCCAATGCGAGCAAAAACTCCGCATCCGTTAGCGTTAGCGCGCGTTGAACGAATGTGCGCGGGGTCGGTTTGATGTAGGAAAATAGAGCGCTTAATTCGGCCTCAACAAAAGGCTTACTGATCTGGGCAATAAGGTCAAAACTGTAACCCTGACACATGGCTTTCACGGTAGAGAGCACAGGTTGATCTAGCCCACTGAGAATGGCGACATGTCCAGAAAAACCGACCTCATTGAGCGCTTCAAGCATGTCGATACCATCTCGACCGGGCATGCTCAAATCACACAAGATCAACTGGTAATCCCGTTCACTCACTGATGCCATCGCCGCATCTACCGAGGTAAAACTGTGAATATCACTCACCCCGAGTTGGCGTAGCGCTCTGTCCAGCATTTTTAGCTGTAAGGGGTGGTCGTCTAATAACATCACTGTGTGTGTCATGATTGGGTTCTCCAGCGGTCTACCGCGGCTACCTCTTGCGTCAGACTATCAATCAATGACGCGACTCCCTGAGAGAATGAGTGAGCAGAAGAGTGCTCTATGTGTTGACACTGAGTCACCAGTGACATGAGCCCAACGGCTGCCAAGCCGCCTTTAATGCTGTGTATCGCCTTACGAAGCACATCGATATCATCACTGTCTCGCAGCACCTTTAAATCTTGATTCATCGACTGCACAAACAGCGCCGAAAATTCGGCTTGTTCGCTCTCGCTTAACTGAGCGAGCCAAGCAGGCATGGCGCGGGTTTCGTTCGCCTCTTCGGGCAGATACAAGCCAAGCAGAGCGCGTAATTGCGCCATTGAATAAGGCTTGCAAAGGACATGGTCCAAGCCGCTTTGGCTGGCAAGCTCCGTCGCCACTCGCGAATCTTCTGCGGTGAGGCCAATCACGGGTAACGCACTCAGTGTCGAGTCTTGACGAATGTGACGCGTCAAGGCAAAACCGTCCATGATGGGCATATGAAAGTCAGTCAGCAGCACATCGATATCCTGGTGCTGAGCAAGATAAGCCAACGCTTGTTCGCCGTTATCGACTATCTTGGCGTCAACGCCCAACTCAGCCAGTTGCATCGCGATGATGTTTTGATTGATGAGGTTATCTTCCGCTACCAAGACACATCCGCTCAGCGCGGGACTTGCAGGCGCATCCTTAGCCGCTGAAGTGGAGGTCGATGTCTGACGCGTGCGCTCCGTCAAGGCTTTAAGCACCAGATGAGGGTAGCGATAGTGCTGACTCGGCATCTCATGTACGTCATCACTCAAACCTCGAATCTGAAGATGATGGTTTTCAAGCATCATCACATCCGCTTGACTCTCACAGGCTTTCAGCCCCCAGGCGCGAAACCACTGTGTCATTTCTACAGGTAAACCTGATTCGTTGTAGCTCACATCGCTCAATATCGGATCTAAGCGAGCACTGGGTTTGAGTGGCAGCTGTAAGCGAAACACACTGCCAACATTGACGATGCTTTCGATATTTAATGACCCACCCATGCAGGCCACCAGCTTATCAACAATGCTCAGCCCTAAACCGGTGCCGCCAAATTGGCGCGTCACGCCATCGTCGGCTTGGGTAAACGGCTGAAAAATCTTTTCTATTTGGCCGCGCGTCATTCCGATGCCGCTATCAGAGACCGTCACGTTGAGTGCCCGATCAGTGGCGGATGCATCAATTTTAATGAAGCCCGTCTGGGTGAACTTAATCGCGTTAGACATCAAGTTGTTGATGATTTGCACCACTCGCACATCATCAATCACGCCATAACGCTGGGCAAAGGGTAAAAATGCCACGCGACACTCCAGCCCTTTGCTCTGCGCTGCACTTTCAAAGGAACGAACCGTCTCCCCCACCACCTGAAGCAGATCGGTCTCAACCGGATTCACACGCAACTGATTGGCGTGCAATTTGGAAAAATCGAGCACTTCATCCACCAGCTGATTGAGGTGACGGGTCGATTGTTTGGCTTGTTCCACCAGTTCAGACACATCAGCATGCAACGGCTTGGTTTGCATCAGCTCCAATAGCCCTTGCGCTGCCGCTATGGGAGTGCGCAGCTCATGGCTCATGGTTGCCAAAAAGCGCTCACGAGAGACGACCGCTTCCTGCGCATATTGCTTCGCTTTGAGAAGCTCGGCTTCTTTCGCTTTGTGCTCGGTGATGTCGTTGAGCACCGTCAACACAAAGCGATTGTTTGAGCTCGGAGACGTGATCATTTTACGTTGGCGGAAAATGTGCGACACCGACAGACGGCAATCTTGAGTTTGGTGATAATCTGCGATCAGTTCACCCGCCAATACCCGCTCCACTTCTTGCGCATTATCGACCAAAGGCGACTGCGCGCTACGACTGGCCACGGTGCACCCGTTGCAATCGCCACGTTGAACGTGCTCGCAGTTACTCAGCACCATCTGGTTGCGGCTGTCATGAATAAATACCCAACTGTCGAGCTCTGAAATAATGGTCTTCAACCACTCTTTTTCGTTCTCTTCTTGATTTGCACTTGCCTCAGCCAAGCCCACTTTGAGCCTGAGGTTAGAGATAATAAAGTAGGTCAGCAGCGCCGCCAGCAACACCAATGTCAGCACAGCGCCAGCAACCTGCACCACTTGCTTGTCGTCATAGCCGTAGATGAAGTTGATTTGGCGATAGCCTCGCATCAGCTTCGCCATCTCGTTAACGTCAATGGTGCTAAATACACTGTCGAGCAATCGCTTCAACTGCGGGGAGTTTTTCACCGCAAACGCGAGGTGCACTTTTAGAGGCTCACGCTCGTTGATTTCGAGCCCGCCGACATCGCTTCGTACCACCAAACTGTGCGCGATATCTTTAGGGATATAAGCAAAATCAATCGCTTGAGATTTCAAATCTGCAATCAGCGTTTTCAGGGTGTCGTATTGTTTGATCTGGCGATCTCGCCACCCGGTAAGATGGACAAATCCTTGGTGCTCACTGCTGGTCAAAACGCCGACAATGTCATGCCCCTGATGTTGAGGCACGTCACCTTCACGGGTAACGGCAACATAGTTGAGGGACAAAAAGGGCTCAGTCAGTTGCCACTTCGCCATCGGTTTTTCATCGGTATACGCCACGGGGACCAAATCGGCGTTATAGCCTGACAGGCTCCCTTCATCGAGATGATCAGGCTCTACATGGGTAAACTCGAGCCCTGTCCGCGAGCGAAGCAGTTGGAAGAAATCATGCAAAAAGCCATCAAGCTTGCCGTCTTCACCACGAAACAGAAACGGATAGGCGGTGGTCGCGGCGCTATAAGTGATCGGCTGTTCGGCGCTATGGGTACGGTGAAAATCGTTCAGTTTGAGTTCAACCGAGTGATAAGGGTTGTCGGAGACTATCGAGCGAACGTTATCTCCCTGCTCTTCTAAATTCAGCACCTGATTGACGCGATCGACAAGGCTTTGATATTTGGCGGTGGTGATCAAGCGCACTTTCTCGCTCTTGACCCACTCTGGCGTCGCCAATGTACCTTTGACGATGTCATGGCCATCAAGAAAGGTGTTTAAGACCACGAAACTGGAGATAAGCGCATCACTCAACCCCAACTCCATCGCTTGCTTGGCATCATCAAGATCGCGGGCATAGTGAATGTTATCAATGCCCGCCGATTTGAGCTGTTCGCAATGGGAAGTGCCGCGAATGCATGACCAAGCAAGAGATTCAGGCGCATGTTTGGCGAGGTGACGATCGGCGTACCACACCGCCACACTGCTAGTGAAAAAAGGTTTAGAGAAGATAAATCGCTTGGCTCGCTCCTCGGTGTGGCTAAAGCCCACCGCCCCGACCACTTCATCACGCTCAATCGCATCCAGCAGTGCAGACACCGTCGGGTAGCCTTTCAGTTCTACCTTCAACTTCAGCGCGTTGGCAATGTTGACCAGATAGTCTTGATTGATGGCGTCAAATGCATTGATGCCATCGCGGTGGGTACCCATCGCTCCCTCTTTTGACACGATACCAAACACCAACGTCGCCCTTTGTGGCTCGCTGGTCGGCGCTACTGGCGCAGTTTTGGTCGCATTCACCTCACCTGTACCTAAACCAAGCAGGCAGAGCGCGCACAGCACCATCACGCGCAGGCGCGGCATGTGAAATCGTGTTTGAAAACGTGGCATCATAAGTCTTTCCTACTCTACTGATCGGCAAGACTAGGGATATAGGAAGCAAAGTCAAACGAGCACGTTTGGCACCTTGATTTTAACTAATTGTTAAATATAGATAATTTTAAATTTTGTAGGAAGAGTATGACACGAGTTCGGGAGATACCAGACAAATCAACTCTGTCAGAAAAGAAGAAAATTGACGCTCTCTAGGCTCAGTAATGACAGAAAAGCCGAAGTGACCCGACATACGGTTCACTTCGGCTTTCGTTGAGGGCAGCACGCTTATTCAACTTGCCCAAAAGAGCGTAACCAGCCTAACAGCTGAGCTCTTATAACTCAGTCATAAAGGTGCCGGTTGGGCTAATCGGCAGGTATTTTTCATAAAACGCCTGGTATTGACCAGCAGGGTCTAAATCACTGAACAGGGATGGGTAAAGAATTTTCGCGTAGAACTGAATCATCGCGCCATCAAGAATCGTACGGCATGCACCGTGATACGCCGCAAACATACGCTGGTTTTGCACCGCAGATAGGGTTGACCAACCGACGCGCTGCTGAAATCCGGCTAAACGCTGCTTCGCTAGCGCTTCATCCACACCTTGCCCCATGACCATAGAGTCATCGGCGCTGCCTGATTCATAGCCTGTCATCACAATCACTTCTGGATTCGCAGCGAGGATTTGCTCTGGGTTGAGTTTGCCCCACCACTCGACGTATGGAGCGGAGATATTGTCACCGCCCGCCATGGTCGCAATCGCACCCCACATGTTTTTGCCAAAGGTGTAGCCAGTTTCACTCACGCCCGCCGCACCATATTCGGTGTAGACACGCGGCTTAGGCAGGTTGGCTTTCGCGAGACGCTCGCTGATCATCTCTACGTTTTTCTGGTACTCATCAGCAATGGTTTGTGCGCGCGCTTGCTGACCAGTGATGACCCCAATCAGCTTAGTGCTTTGCACATGGCGCTCCACCGTTTGGGCGTTGTAATCCACAACGACCACTGCGATCCCGGCACTTTGCATACGCTCAACATCCGATTCAAGTGCCTTAAATTGCCAATCCGCCAGTAGCACGACGTCGGGATTCAAGCCGATCACTTTTTCTACCGAGAAGGTGTTGGTGTCTACACGTCCGATTTCGGGGATCTCATCAAGAGAGGGGCGGTGCTTGACATACTTCGCCCAGCTCGCCGAACGTGCTTGCCAAATGTATTTAGACATGCCAACCACACGGTCATACGCCGCTTCCGTGCCTATTGCCATATAATCTTCAGGGTAAAATCCTACGACGGCTCGTTGCGCCGGTGCATCAAAGGTCACCTCACGTCCTAGAACGTCAGTTACTGTGGTGGTTTGGGCAAAAGTGAAACCGCTAAAACAGAGTGCGGCAAACATCATTAACTGTTTAATCATTGGGTCAATTCCTTGTTGTTTTGCGACATATTAATCCCTTTATTAATGATAATGCAACTAACTATCATTAATGGTAATATCACCACCTTTATTTATGCGAATACGCCCTTTTGTACAGGTAAGATGACGTGGAATCTGTCGCCTTAGAACAGTTAATCAAGCAGCAGCGCCGCAACGAGAAGCAACGCGTAGGCGTCATTATCGCCTTTGCTTGTCTGATTGTGATGACGTTTGTTTTTGACATCATGACCGGGCCTTCGATGCTCAATGCATCCAAAGTCCTCTACTCATTATTGGAATGGATTGGCTTGCCGTATCAAGTCGATGCATCCACGCAAATCATTGTCACCAACCTGCGCTTGCCCATCGCTTTGATGGCGATCGTCGTTGGCGGCGCACTTGGCGTTGGCGGTGCAGAAATGCAGACGTTACTGAACAACACCATGGCAAGCCCCTACACCTTAGGCATGGCCGCCGCCGCTGGTTTTGGCGCGGCTATCACTCTGTACATGGGATCTTGGGGGATCAGCAGCAACTATGCGGTGCCACTCGGCGCGTTTTTGTGTTGTATGCTGTCGGCGTGCTTTTTGTTCTCTCTCGCATCGGTGCGTCATATTAGCTCTGGCCAGCTGATTCTTGCCGGCATTGCGCTGCTGTTTCTGTTTCAATCGCTGCTCTCGTTGGTGCAGTTTGTCTCCTCCCCTGAACTCAGTCAGCAGATTCTATTTTGGCTCTTTGGTAGCCTGTCGAAAGCAACGTGGAATAACCTAGCCATTACTGCGGCGGTGGTCTTATTGGGCGGCGTGTTGCTGATGAAAGATGCGTGGCAACTCACCGCGCTGCGCCTTGGGGAAGAGCGGGCAAAAAGCGTTGGCGTTAACATCAAACGGCTGCGATTAAAAACTCTGTTTATCGTCGCGGTGATCACCGCAACCGTGACCAGTTTTGTTGGGATCATCGGATTTGTCGGCATTGTCGCCCCCAATATGGCGAAATCCATGGTGGGTGAAGATCAGCGATTCTTTTTGCCGATGTCGTTTTTGGTTGGGGCATTTTTGCTCTCAGGCGCCTCTGTGCTATCTAAAATCATCGTGCCAGGCGCGCTATTTCCCATTGGCATAGTCACCGCCATTATTGGCGTGCCTTTCTTCTTCTGGCTTATCTTGGCGAAGCGAGGTTAATGGTGCTGGTTGCGGATCATATTCACATTCATATCGATAATCTCACGCTAGCGGATAACATCAGCTTTGAGCTCAATCCCGGCCAAGTCACTGCGGTACTGGGTCCCAACGGCGCCGGAAAGAGCACACTCTTGAAAGCGCTGTTTGGCGATATTGACCTCTCTCAAGGTGCCATTCGTCATCAAGAGACCACGCTCAACCCGAAAGCTCTCGCTCGCTGGCGTGCTCGCTTTGGCTACATGCCGCAAGACATTCACCTTGAAGTGAGTTTGAGTGTGATAGAAGTGGTACTGATGGGCAGGCTCGATAGTTTGAGCTTGCGCATTGATGATGATTTACTCAAGCAAGGGCTGCACATTCTCAACAGTATTGGCATGGCCCATTTGGCGAATCGTAACGTTAGCTCACTCAGTGGCGGTCAACGGCAGATGATTTTGTTCGCCCAAGCTATCATGCGCAACCCGCAGATCATGTTACTTGATGAGCCCGTTAGCGCATTGGATCTTCACCACCAGCATGTCTTGCTTGATCACTTAGTGAAACAGACACGCGAGCAGCAGTTTGTCAGCATTATGGTGCTGCACGATCTTAATTTGGCGGCGCAATACGCCGACCATCTTCTGGTCATCAAACAGGGGCAATTGGTCGCCAGCGGCGCGCCCAATGCCATTTTGACCACAGAGCTGGTGAAGTCCATCTACAATGTGGATGCCACGGTTCATCATGATAACGATGGCGTACCCTTCATACGTACTCTAAAAGCCAGTTAACGCACGCTCACCGCTCAAAAAAAGCCCCAGCATTAAGCTGGGGCCATTTCGACTAAACAATAAACTTGTTGAGTGCTGATGATTGCTCTTCGACAAGGCGCGTCTGTTGCTCGACTAAGTTAGACGTTTCCAACGTACGTTCTGCTACTTGGCTCGACAGATCTTTGATGTTCACCGTATTGCTGTTGATCTCTTCAGCCACCAAGCTTTGCTCTTCCGCCGCGGAGGCAATTTGGATATTCATTTCGGTGATTTGCGACACCGCATCTTTAATGCGATGCAGTGACTCATTGGCACTGTGCGCGTGCTCTACCGTCTCCATCGCCAGATCGTAGCTCTGAGTCATCGCCGAAGCCGTCGTGTTCGCGCCCGCTTGTAAGCGTTCAATCATAGCGCGAATCTCGGTGGTCGATTCCGTCGTGCGCTGCGCTAAGGTGCGAACTTCATCCGCTACTACTGCAAAACCGCGTCCTGAATCGCCCGCACGCGCCGCTTCAATCGCCGCGTTCAATGCAAGCAGGTTGGTTTGGTCAGCAATGCCATTTATTACGCTGACGATAGATTCAATGCTGTCGGTTGAGGCTTCCAGTTCACGGACACTTTTCGACGCGCGCTCCATCTGCTGCGCCAGCGTTTGGATAGAATCAGACGTCAGCGAGACGATGCTGGTGCCCTCTTCTGCAGCGTGATCCGCCGATTGCGCAGCGTGCGCGGCGCTCTGTGCATTCTCTGCCACCAACGCACAGGTCGTCGACATCTCATTCATCGCAGTCGCCAACTGCTCCACTTCTTGTACTTGAGTGTCCAGTAGGATTCGTGAATCGTTCGCCGCGATATTGGTCGATTCCGCCACATGAGTGACATCGTGCGCTGTGCGTTGGCTGTCTTTAATCAGCGCTTGAATCGTCGCCACAAAGTTGTTGAAGCTTTTCGCTAGCTGGCTAAATTCTTCATCGGTATTGGTATCAAGACGCTTGGTCAAGTCACCATCGCCACTTGCAACGTTGTCCATCGCTGCACTCAGTTGACGCAATGGGCGGGTTAGCCAAGCGATGATCGCCAAGAAAACCGCTAAACTGAGGAACATCAAGAGAGTGGCAATGATCATCGAGCTTGTGCTCATGTTCTGCAAAGGAAGATGTGTCTGCTCAAAATCGACGAGGATGCCGACAAACCAGCGTGTATCAGGCACTGGCTGGTAGGTGACATAGTAATCTCGCCCATTAACAGGCAAGATCTTAACATCATTGCTAATCGCACCATTTGCAATGAAACGAGTCAGAGGCTGACCATTAAATTGCGCGTTTGGGTGACCAATGATGGTGCCATTTTCATGAACAATGAATAGCATGCTGTGTGGCACGTCAGCCTCATTGACAGTGGCTGACAACACAGAAAGGTCAACATCAAAAAAGCTTACTGCCTCAAGCTGACCACTCTGGTAAATCGGTTGTGACACAGAGATCAATACCGCGCCTGTGCCTTCATCCACATACGGCTCTGTCACCACTCGTTGACCCACGCGCTTTGCGTCCACATACCAAGGGCGAGTGCGAGAATCCCAGTCACTCGGTGGCGTCCAACTGGCATCATTGTGCACAATTCGGCCATCATCTTCATATCCGACTCCGGCGGTAACAAAGACATGATTCAGTGCCGATTGATTGAAAATAGTATGAACACTCTCTTGAGGTGCGTTCGCCGTCAACTCCGATAGGTAATCAGCAAAGTCATATTTGGCCTTCATGGTTTCCGACAAATTATCAGCTACCTGTTTCATCGAGAGGTCAATCATTGTTGAGATAGAACTCTCCACTTCTTTACTCAATGCACGGTAGTTAAGGGTCGATAATAGACTCAACGACACTAAACATATCGCTGATCCTGCTACGATCAGTTTGGTACGAAATTTCATAATTCCTCGGAGACAAATAAGCATGCTCGTGCGAGTGTAGCGAAGTGCATATTTTATGAGGAATATCGGTTATTCCTCATACAGTAACGAGGTACACATTGGCTCCGTACCAATACCAAACAGCAAAAAGCCCACCGAAGTGGGCTTTTGGGAGTTAGGCTTTAGACGTCGTGTTACCAAAGCATCTATCTTTATCACACAATCGGTCTTTGTCCGCGATCCATCAGCTTCATGAGCACGTTATCGGCGGCTTCTCCGGCAATGCCGGCCAGCTTGGATGACAGCTTTTTCTTTTGTGTGTAATGGATCGCCAAAACGGTTTTTTCCTTGCAGGCGGTGGCGATAAGGTCATCGGAAGTGTTGATTTCATCCACCAAGCCCAGCTTGTGCGCTTGTGTGCCGAACCAGTGTTCACCGGTGGCGACTTTCTCCAACGCTAACTCTGGGCGATGTTCACGGATAAAATCTTTAAAGAGATCGTGCGTCTCTTCAAGCTCTTGTTTGAATTTTTCACGCGCTTTGTCGGTGTTTTCGCCAAACATAGTGAGCGTGCGTTTGTACTCACCAGCAGTCAGCTGCTCATAGTCGATGTCGTGCTTTTTCAGCAGCTTATTGAAATTTGGCAACTGGGCAATCACGCCAATAGAGCCGACAATCGCAAACGGTGCCGAGACAATTTTGTCCGCAATGCACGCCATCATATAACCGCCGCTGGCCGCTACTTTATCGACCGCGATGGTCAGTGGAATGCCCGCGTGCTTGATGCGATCCAATTGCGAAGAGGCCAAGCCATAGCCGTGCACCATGCCACCACCCGATTCAAGACGCAGCAGCACTTCATCTCCCTCACGGGCCACGGCAAGAATGGCGGTCACTTCTTCACGGAGTGAAGCCACCTCTTTCGCATCAATGCTACCCTTAAAATCCAACACAAAAAGATGCGGCTCGCGCTGGCTGTCTAACTCACCCGCTTTACTGGCCTGTTTAATGGCTTTCTCGCGCGCTTTGGTCTCTTCTTTCTGGCTCTTCTTCTCCGCCTTGTCGCGCGCTTTCAAAAACGCATCATCATGCAGATGATGTTCGAGGGTATCGACAGTGTGTTTATGCTGTTCACTGAGGTTGGTCACCTCCAGTTCACCTTTGGCACTTCCACTCTTGCCACCCGCGGCTTTGGCTATCACTAAAATCGCAATAATCGCGACCACAACAGTCACAATCTTGGCTAAAAACAGCCCGTACTCCAACAAAAATTCCAATGTGAATATCCTCTCCTAGGCGAATTGGTGTATTGTAACCACCTTGTCACGAAGACTTAAAGCAGAAGATTACAATAAGGATGCACATCGTGGATTATGCTGTCTCTTCAGATGCCCTGAAAGGTAAGGTTATTCTGGTTACTGGCGCGGGAGCCGGTATTGGTAAACAAGCGGCGCTCTCTTATGCAGAGCATGGCGCAACGGTGATTCTCCTTGGCCGCACCGTCAAAAAACTCGAAGCCACCTACGACGAAATTGAAGCCGCCGGCTACCCTCAGCCAGCGATTATTCCTCTAGATATGAAAGGCGCCAGCAAGCAAAACTATCTGGATATGGCCGATACGATTGAGAGCCAGTTTGGACGTCTTGATGGTGTGCTGCACAACGCCAGTTTGCTTGGCGTGATCAGTCCGTTTGATCAAATCGGTGAGGACACCTATGACGACGTGATGCAAGTCAACGTCAAAGCGCCCTTTTTGATGACGCAGGCCCTGCTGCCTTTGCTGCGTCAATCCGACGATGCGCGCATTGTCTTTACCTCATCCACCGTGGGTCACAGTGGCCGCGCGTTCTGGGGCACGTATGCGATGTCCAAATTTGCAACCGAAGGCATGATGCAAGTGTTGGCGGATGAGCTCAGTGACTCGACTATTCGTGTTAATGCCATCAACCCAGGCGCGACCCGCACAGGCATGCGCGCAAAAGCCTACCCAGCGGAAGATGCCGATTTACTCAAAACACCGCTCGATCTGATGCCCCTGTATCTCTACTTGATGGCACCAGAAGGTCGCGCCGTCAACGGTCAGTGTATTGACGCGCAACCGAAAAAATAATCACCAATAAACGCCGACTTCTCAACGCCTTGCACTCTGTGTGAGGCGTTTTTTTATTCACTCACACCACGAGGATCTTGTCGATCGTTGATAAACAATTATACTGTATATATATACAGGTAAATAGTTATGTATGAACTGATCGAACATCTTAAGCAAAAACAATGGCTTTGGCAGGGTAATCAAACCTTAGCAGAGCAAGACCACTACACCACTGGCTATGATCTGCTTGATCAAAAACTCAGCGGCGGCTTCCCGAAGCAAGGTGTGGTGGAGCTGAGCTCGCCCGCTGCTATTGGTGAGCTGCGCCTGTTGCTTCCCCATCTAAGAAACACCACTCAAGAGCGGTTGTCGGTCTTTATTCAGCCGCCGGGGTATCTATGCGCCGAGCAGCTCATCCGCGAAGGGTTCGATATGAATAAGATTTTGCTCCTCTACCCACGCGAGCACAAAGAGGCGCTGTGGGCCGCTGAACAATGTTTAAAAAGCGGCGCTTGCAGCAATGTGCTGTTATGGTCAAGCGAGTTAGAAGTGCACCAAGCTCGGCGTTTGCAAGTCGCCAGTGAACGCGGTGATAGTTTGTCTTTTTTGTTCAAATCCGAGCAGCACAGCCAGGCATCACTGCCGGTGAGCTTAAGCCTTGCCCTGCGCCCGCACCCTTTGGGCTTAGAGGTCACCATCACCAAACGCCGCGGCGGATGGCCACACGCCAGTTTTGTGCTGGATATGAGCCGCACTTGGCCAGCACTGACGCAGGCTCGCTCGCCATCAAGCGCTGACGTTCTCCCCTTTCCACTGAGGCAGCAAGGCTAACGATGACGCTCTGGTTGTATCTCCATTTTCCGTCCTTGCAACTGGACGCGCTGTTTCACACGCCGCAAGGTGATCCGCTGGTGATTGTCGATCCTCAACGCTTTAGGGTTGTGCAGTTAAATGCAGCGGCTCATGCTCAAGGGATCCAACCTGGCATGGGGCTAGGCAGCGCCAGTGCGCTTTGCCCGACTCTGCAAGTGCACCCTTATGATGCCGATGTCGAGCATAAGTTGTTACTGGAACTGGCGCAGTGGCTCTATTTCGTCACCTCTGACATTGCGCTCTATCCCCCCAATGGCTTGCTACTTAAAGTTACCGATATGCTGACCTTATACGAGGGGTTGGATAAGTATTGGCAGCAGCTCAGTCAGCACCTCACGCGCTGGTCGGTGGATGGAAAAGAGACAGAAGAGATCGATTGCAACGCGCCGATGCGCCTTCACTATCACTACGCCACGGGGTTTTCTCCGCTGTGCGCCATGCTATTGGCCAAATCGGGTACAGACATGATTGAAGAGCGTCAAGAGAGACTCCATCAAGCCCTTTTACCGTTTGCTCTGCACGCGACCGAACTCGCCCCCTCGCAAGTGGATAAACTCGCGCGCGTCGGGATAACCACACTCGAACAACTGCTGGCATTGCCAATGCAAGATATTGCCCGCCGCTTTGATATTGATTTGGTCAACTATGTTGGGCGCTTGATGGGCCAATTTAAGCATCCGGTAGATTTCTACCATCCGCCCGAGTCCTTCCAGCGTTATCTGGAACTGCTGTTTGAGATTGAGACCATCGCGTGGCTCACTCGCCCTTTGCAACGCCTGCTCAATCAACTGGAAACCTTCCTTATGCTGCGCAATCAAGTGGCCTATGAGCTCACACTCACACTGCATCAACGGGAAGGACAAGAGGCGCAGATTCACTTTACCTCCGCCAGTGGTGATTATCTGGCCACGCGCTGGATGACGCTGTGCCAGCTGACGTTGGAGTCGATGAAACTCGACGCGCCAGTACAAGGACTGACACTCGAGTTAGTACGCGGCGGCGAATTAGAATCCACCAGCCCCAACCTGTTTGGCAAAAAGCAGGGCCAACAGAGCGAGTTGGAGCTCATCAGCCTACTGCAAGCCAAGTTGGGCACGCAGCAGGTACGTAAAATCGCCCTCACCGCCGATCCTAGACCGGAAAAATCACTGGCGCTGCGCGAGCCAGAGCGCCCCGTTCCAACCTCTCTGGCTACGCCGAAGTTTCGCCCTTTGGTGTTACTCGACAACGCTCAGCCACTGGAAGAGAACGTCACCTTGATTCAAGGACCCGAACGCATTGCAACCGGATGGTGGAATGGTGACAGCATCACTCGGGATTACTTCATCGCTCGCAGTGAGGTTGGGCGCTGGTTGTGGGTCTATCGCACCCCGCAGCGGCAGTGGTTTTTGCATGGCCTATTTTGTTAGCACTGAACCCAAGAGAAAAGCATGTCGTACGCTGAGCTTTACTGCCAAACCAATTTCTCGTTTCTGACCGGCGCTTCTCACGCAGAGGAGCTGATCTTACAGGCGGATTTTCTTCGCTATCACTCACTGGCCATTACCGATGAGTGCTCCGTCGCGGGCGTGGTGCGCGCCTACAGTGCCGTTAAGCAGCACCAACTCGGGATTCATTTGATTGTCGGCAGCGTATTTTGGTTGAACCCCCATTGCCACGTGGTGTTACTCTGCCCTAGCCGTGAAGCGTACGCCGAGCTGTGCCGGATTATTACCAATGCGCGTCGGCGCTCAGAGAAAGGGCAATATCAACTATCAGAGTGGGATCTGATGTCCGTTCGCCACTGTTTTGTACTTTGGCTCCCCACCCACCACAGCGAAGATAGCCGCTGGGGACGCTGGCTCCATCAACATCATGCTGATCGCTTGTGGATTGGTGTTCAGCGCCATCTTAAAGAAGACGATCACGCCTACTTAGCCCATTGTGAGCAGCTCGCCGAATCGCTTCATTTACCCATTACGGCGTGCGGCGGCGTATTGATGCACAGCGCAACACGCCTGCCTTTGCAACATGTCCTCACCGCGATTCGTCTTGGTCAAAGTGTTGAACAGGTCTCTGCGCATTTGCTCGCCAACACAGAGCGCAGCCTGCGCAGCCAAGATAAGCTCAACAAACTGTTTAAAGCTGAATGGCTAGCGGAGAGTGTTCGGATTGCTAAGCGCTGCCATTTCTGCCTCAGTGAGCTCAAATACGAATACCCTAGCGAGCTGATTCCTGACGGCCACACCCCGATGAGTTACCTAACCGCATTAGTAGAAAAAGGCAAAATAGCACGCTTTCCAGACGGCGTTCCTCAGGAGATTGAACACACCATTCAAAAAGAGCTAGCGCTGATTGAGGCGCTCGATTATCCGTTTTACTTTCTCACCATTCATGACATGGTGATGTTTGCCAAACGCCAGAAAATCCTCTACCAAGGGCGAGGTTCAGCGGCCAACTCCGTCGTCTGCTACTGCTTAGAAATTACCGCCGTTGACCCAAGACAAATCTCAGTACTGTTTGAGCGTTTCATCAGTAAAGAGCGCGATGAGCCGCCCGATATTGATGTCGATTTTGAGCACGAGCGACGCGAAGAGGTCATTCAATACCTTTATCAAAAATACGGCCGTGAACGCGCAGCGCTCGCCGCAACGGTGATCTCCTATCGTTTTAAAAGTGCGGTACGTGATGTCGGTAAAGCGCTTGGCATTGAAGAGAGCCAACTTGACCACTTCATTCACAACGTCAACCGCCGTGACCGCACTCAAGGTTGGCAAGCTCAGATCGTACAGTTGGGCCTGCAACCGGGCTCACTCAAAGGCCGGCAGTTTATCGACTTGGTCAATGAGATTTTGGGCTTTCCGCGTCACTTATCACAGCATGTGGGCGGCTTTGTCATCTCCGCAGGTCCACTCTATGAACTGGTGCCGATCGAAAATGCCGCCATGGCCGATCGCACCGTGATCCAGTGGGATAAAGATGACTTAGAAAGCCTCAAACTGCTCAAAGTCGATGTGCTGGCACTGGGCATGCTCAGCGCCATTCGCAAATGTTTTGCCTTGATTCGGCGCTGGCACGGACGCAACTTATCGATTGCCGACATTACCCGCCTTGGCGATGACCCCAAGGTGTATCACATGATTCAAAAAGCCGACACCGTGGGCGTGTTTCAGATTGAATCACGCGCGCAGATGAGTATGCTACCGCGCCTCAAACCCGCCAACTACTATGATCTGGTGATACAGATTGCGATTGTGCGCCCAGGGCCAATTCAAGGGGATATGGTTCATCCCTTTCTCAAGCGCCGTGATGGCTTAGAGCCCGTCACCTACCCTTCAAAAGAGGTGGAAGAGGTGCTGTCACGCACAATGGGGGTGCCGATTTTCCAAGAGCAAGTGATCAAACTGGCGATGGTGGCCGCCGGCTTTAGTGGCGGGGAAGCCGATCAGTTGCGACGCGCAATGGCGGCATGGAAGAAAAATGGCGATTTGGTGAAGTTTCGCACCAAACTGATTGAGGGCATGTTAGCGCGCGGCTATGAACAAGCGTTTGCCGAGCGATTATTTGACCAGATCTTAGGCTTTGGCGAATACGGTTTTCCTGAGAGCCACTCCGCCTCCTTTGCGGTGCTCGCTTACTGCTCGGCATGGCTAAAGTGCCATTACCCTTACGCGTTTTATACGGCGCTGCTCAATAGCTTGCCGATGGGCTTTTACAGCCCTTCTCAATTGATCCAAGATGCGCGTCGCCACCAACTGCGCGTATTACCTATCTGTATCAACCACTCTGAGTATGACCATCAGGTCGTACGCGATGAACACGGATTTGCCCTAAGGCTGGGCTTTCGTCTTATTAAAGGCTTTAGTCAAACCAGCGCTAAGCAGGTACTCAAAGCGCGCCATAACGGACACTTTCACCATCCAAGTCAACTGAAACACATTGGCTTAAACCAGAAAGAGCTCGAAGCACTGGCCTCAGCCAACGCCATGCACACCATTGCCAACAACCGCTACCATACCCGCTGGGCGATGATGGACTCACTCAATGACTTGCCACTGTTTCGCCACCTCAATGATGAGCAAGCCGCGCCGGTGCCTGCCCCAAGCGATGTGCAAACCTTACTTGAAGATTACGCCGCCACTGGGCTATCGCTGCACAGCCACCCCATCACACTGCTGGATAACGCTCAGCGATTAGGCCGTTTTACTCGGATGAATCAACTGGTGCAAAAGCCGCATCAGTCCTTAGTCACCGTAGTAGGTGTGGTCACGGGCAGGCAATCCCCGGGAACCGCCGCTGGAGTGACTTTTTTTACTCTGGAAGACGATACCGGCAATATCAATGTTGTGGTGTGGCAAGCGACCGCCAGAGCGCAAAAAAACGCTTACCTGACCGCCAAGATACTCAAAGTCAAAGGGATTTTAGAACGCGAAGGCGACGTCACACATGTCATCGCTGGGCGCTTAGAGGATATGACCGAGCAACTGGCAGACTTAAACAGCCGCTCGCGAGATTTTCATTAAATGGTGAGCCCGTCAGATCAAACCCAAAGGTCACAACAAGTCAGACTTACTTGCTCAGTACATCGCGCAGACGATCTTGCGCCACTTCCACCAGCAAATCCGGCTGGAACTTGGAGATAAAGCGATCGCAGCCCACTTTTTTCACCATGGCTTCGTTAAAACTGCCACTGAGCGAGGTGTTCAAGGTCACGTAGAGATCTTTCATACGCGGATCGTTACGGATTTCATAGGTGAGTTTGTAGCCGTCCATTTCTGGCATTTCGGCATCGGTGATCATCAGCAACAAGTCTTCCACCACATTCTTGCCTTCATCCGCCCAAGACTTAAGCAGTCTCAACGCTTCAAGGCCATCGCGGCACTCAATGATATTAAGGCCCAGCTGCGACAAGGTTCCTCTCACCTGAGCGCGCGCCGTCGAGGAGTCATCAACAATCAAGACGTTGCGTCCGACCATTTGTGTCGACAACTCTTCATCCAGTACGCCTTCGGAAATGGAGACGTCGTAGTCAATGATCTCAGCCAGCACTTTTTCTACATCGATGATTTCGACAATCTTCTGCTGGATGTCTTCTTGCACATGTGTAATGGCTGTCAGGTAGTTCGCACGTCCTGCCGTTTTCGGTGGCGGCTGAATTTCACTCCATGCGGTGTTAACAATATTGCGCACTTGACCTACTAGGAAGCCCTGCACAGTGCGGTTGTATTCGGTGATGATGAGATTTTCTTCTTGATTTTCAAGACGAGAAGGCGGGAAACCAATGGCAGCGCGCAGGTCAATCACGGGCACAGAGACACCACGCAGTGATGCGACACCCGTGATGTTGTAATGAGAGCCGGGCATTTTGGTCAATGGCGGCACTTTGATCACTTCACGCACTTTAAACACATTGATCGCGAAGATTTGACGACTGTTGAGGCTAAACAGCAACAACTCAAGTCGGTTCTCACCCACCAAGTTTGTGCGCTGATCTACGGTATTTAATACTCCAGACATACTACTTCTCAACCAATGTATTAAGACAAATTAACTAGGGTATTCACCCCATCCCTTTTCAAGATTATATGGGAAAGTGGAAAAGATAAAGCTTGGCTATGAGATGACGTGCGTTAACCCTCAATGACTTTCATCAACAGCAGGCCATCGTATAACGCCTGTTTGATTAACGCCGCGCCCGGCATGGTCGCTTGTTTGTAGAAGCGCGATTCCACCAGTTCCAGATCTTGATGATAGACAGGCAAACTCTGCTCTTCAATGCAGGTTTGGATTTCCGGGTACAAAATGGTTTTGGCTTGGTTAATGGCGCCGCCAATCAACACCTTCTCAGGGTTGAACAAATTGATCACCATCGCAATCGCAGAGCCGAGGTAGCGCCCCAACTTTTGGATGACATCGACCGCCAGTGGATCGCCGTTCGCCGCCGCTTCACAAATGTCTTCAACCGACACTTCTTCAATCGACGAGAGCGATGACTCTTCACCATTAGCGATACGCTCGGTCACCTCATCACGAATCGCTTGTGAACTGGCAACGGTCTCTAAACAACCACGGTTGCCGCAGTGACACTGCTTACCGTTTTTGTCGATTTGAATGTGGCCAAGCTCACCAATGTTTCCGTGACGACCTTGCAAAACACGGCCATCCAAAACGATCCCAGCCCCGAGGCCGTGGTGAATCGAGATGAGTACCGAGTTGTCGTTCTCTTGTGAGTGGCCAAACAGTTTTTCTGCTAGTGCCCAAGCTCGGGTATCGTTGGCAATAAACACAGGCAAACCCGTGGCTTTAAAAATCTCTGGGCCTAGGGCTAGATTTTCGACGTGATAGTGCGGCATTTGCAGTACGACGCCTTGCTCAGAGTTCACTAAGCCCGGCAACGTGATGGCAATACTGGTGACGCGATCAAGCTGATCGGCGTAGGTTTGGAAGAACTCGTCAATTTCATGTAAAAGTCGCGCGAGCACGTCGTCTTGGTCTGTCTCGTGAATATCGATTTTGGTATCGATGAGGACATCACCACCCAGCTCATGCAGTGCAATGGTCAGATAACCGCGACCAAGACGCATCGAGAGAAATTGCCAGCCTTCGTTATTGACTTGAAGCCCCACCGCAGGTCGACCACGACTGGTGGCTTCTTGCACTGTGGTTTCATGGATAAGGTGCGCCTCTATCAGCTCACGAGTAATCTTGGTGATACTCGCTGGTGCTAACTCGCTCAACTTGGATAAGTCGATGCGAGAAATAGGGCCGAACTGATCGATCAGTTTGTAGACACGGCCAGCGTTGACCTGCTTGATATGATCAATATGGCCAGGTTGAGCCATGTACATAGAGTGCTCCAAATATCAGTAACCTGGTAATTTTTTTACTTTGCGAACTAATTGTGAAGAGCTTTGATGAATCGCCGTGACCAGCATCACGTATAAAGCGTTTTGTTTGTGTCCCGAGTCAAATCACAAAACGATTCCTGCCCCCTTAGTGTTATTTTTTTGCATTAATAAATATGTCTCCATCCTCAAGTTTGAAACAGCGTATATACTTATCTCATAGGGAACTTATCTCATCGAGCATTTAAGTTATCAGGGACTTAATTTCTCAAACACTTAATTTATCGACCACAGACATCATCGAGCGCTTGGAGAAAGCGAGTCTGGCGAATAACGCCTTGCAAGGAGAGTTCAATGACCATCATCCAGAGAAGAACAAAAATCGTCTCAACCCTCGGACCTTCAACCGACCAACCCGGTATCTTAGACGCCATTTTGCAAGCGGGGGTCAATGTGGTGAGAATGAACTTCTCGCACGGGACGGCTCAAGATCATAGAGATCGCGCCACCAAAGTCCGCAATATCGCCGCCAAGTTAGGCACGCATGTCGCCATTTTGGGTGACTTACAAGGCCCCAAGATTCGCGTCTCCACCTTCAAAGAGGGCAAAGTGCACCTCAACGTGGGCGACATTTTTATTCTCGATGGCGACCTACCTGCAGGTGAAGGTGACAAGAACGCTGTCGGTTTGGATTACAAAGCGCTACCAGATGACGTCACCACCGGCGATATCCTGCTTCTTGATGATGGCCGAGTGCAACTCAAAGTGATTGGCGTATCCGGCCAGCAGGTGCGTACCGAAGTGACCATCGGCGGCGCGCTCTCGAACAACAAAGGCATTAACAAAAAAGGGGGCGGCTTGTCGGCCGCCGCCTTAACCGAAAAAGACAAACGGGACATTCTTCTTGCGGCAGAGATCAATGTCGATTACCTCGCGGTGTCGTTCCCACGCAACGGCGAAGACATGAAGTACGCCAGACGCCTCGCAAAAGATGCCGGGCTCAACGCCAAATTGGTCGCAAAAGTTGAGCGCGCTGAAACGGTGGAGAGCCTTGAGAACATTGATGACATCATTCTCGCTTCCGATGCCGTCATGGTCGCTCGGGGGGATTTAGGGGTGGAAATCGGTGACCCTGAGCTGGTCGGCGTACAAAAACAACTGATTCGTCGCGCGCGTAGCCTGAACCGCACCGTGATCACCGCGACGCAGATGATGGAATCCATGATGGAAAACCCGATGCCCACTCGAGCGGAAGTCATGGATGTGGCCAACGCGGTACTGGATGGCACCGATGCAGTGATGCTCTCGGGTGAAACCGCAGCGGGTAAATACCCTCTTGAGACCGTGATTTCGATGGCCGAAGTCTGTTTGGGTGCCGAGCGTGTGGCCTCCATCAATCGCAGTCAATTCCAAGTCGATTCAGAATTTGAATCCGCCGAAGAAGCGGTCGCGATGAGCACCATGTTCGCCGCCAATCATACCAAAGGCGTTAAAGGCATCATTACCCTGACTGAATCTGGCCGCACCGCACTGATGATGTCTCGTCCAAGCTCAGGGCTGCCCATCTTTGCTCTCTCTCGCAACGAAGATACGCTAAATCGCAGCGCCCTTTACCGTGGCGTGTTCCCAATTTTCTTTGACTACAAAGGCGACACAGGCTTTAACACCGCTCAAGCCGCGGTCAATACGCTCAAAGAAAAAGGGTTACTCGATGAGGGCGACTTAGTGTTGATTACCCTCGGCGATGTGATGGATGTGGTGGGCTCGACCAACTGCATGCGCATCTTGAAAGCCTAGCCAAAGAACGCCAATAGGGAGCGATGCTCCCTATTGATTGTGTATTTGCTGAGCCGGTTTACTGGCCGACTTTACACCTCTTCTCGCTTAACTCGCCTGCACCTCTAAACACTGAACAAGCGCTGCTCACTGCATCGGGCGAAGGTCTCGACGAATCGATAACCTGCCTCTAAACCGAGTTGATAATCGTGTTCCAATGCGGATTTCTCGCTCATCAGCGAATTCGATTGCAAAGGTTTATCGGGCTTAATTTGCACAATAAAACAATCATCCGGTGGCGAATGAAGGAAATCTTGCGTCAAGGCGTAGGTTTGATAGTGCACCATCAGCATATCGGCTAAATGAGAGTCAAACTTATCGCCCAGCAAGTGACTCAAACGGTACACATCGTCGGCGCCAAACAACCAACGCCCACCATTGAGCGCCTCAAAGCCCTGTTTTTGGATTTGCAGCTGTTTGTTTTTCTGCACCTTTTCCGACAAAAACGCGCCCCAATCCAACTTCCATTGCGACAGCTTTTGCTGCCACTGCTCTTGAATCAGATTGAAAGAGTCACGAAACCACTCAACTTTCTCTGTTTGTGCAAGAGGAGTAGGCTCCACGGCAAGATCATCCCCTTCGGTGCGGATCACCACAATGCATCGAGCGCCCTTGCGCCACGCTTCTTGCACCGGGATCGACGCCGACACGCCGCCATCCACGTATTCTCCATGATCAAATGCCACTGTATTGGGGTAGAGCCTTGGAATCGCGCAGGTGGCAATCAGCACCTTTTTCCAATCATCTTTTAACATGGGCAAATAGTGATCGAGAAGATGATGCGTATCCGTGACCGCCGCATAGGCATCACGCTTACCCAGCACTTTGCGCCCTAAATCGACATCCAACCGGTAGGGGTAATCACTGATTTTATCCAGCGACCAATCTAGCCCAAGGTACTGTTTGCGGCGGATGTAACCGAAAAGATTGAAGAACTGCGGATCCGTGGTCAAATCCAAGATGAAAGAGCGACCGATTCCGCGTTGACGGCAAAGGTACGCACACAAGTTCAACGCACCAGCAGAGGTGCCATAGAAGGTATCAAACGGGTCAAAATTGGAGAGAAGAAAAGCATCAAGTACACCGGCAGTGAAGATACCTCTTTGGCCGCCCCCTTGGGCAACCAAAGCGTTTTTGCCACCGGTATATTTGGCGAGTCGGGATTCGTCTAACTCGACAGCAGCATTAGTAATGCATCCGCTGTTGTTCATGATGGCGGTTAAGCCGCATTGATCGCGATAAGTCCATAGCCAATTAACACGGTAAAGACGGTCGCGACGATGATGAGGGCAAATTTGAGATCGTGTTCCATAGACACCTCCTTGTTGTTTAACAAAGTAATAACACCTCTGTGAAGTATCTTCAAATACCACATCTTTTTTGTGTTTAATTATGGCGTTAGCGTCACAATTGCCTTATCCCACTGCGATTAGATTCTCGATAAGGAACCGCTCATGACTTGTCTGCGCCTGCTCACTCCCTTGCTTTTACTCTGCGCCCTCCCCTCTATCAGCTACGCCGAGACTTTCCTCACCCCTTGGCTAGGTGTGACACTGGGCGGCGAGTTAGAAGATCAAAACGGACAAACCTACGACCTCAAACCGTCAGAGAGCTACGCTTTTAGCCTAGAACATACGTTAGATAAGGGACGCATCGGCCTTTTTTACGCCACGCAGTCGACCGATGTAGAAAAGATTTCAGAGCGAGCGACCACTCACTATCTTCACTTTCAGAGCAGTATTTACTATCCACTGAATCCGGGGCTGTCGAGCTACGTTGGCGTCGGTTTGGGCGCGTCCTACATGGATGCCCAATGGGTGGATGACCACTATGGGTTTTCCGCCTCGATCTTTGGTGGCTTTGATTACCAGCTCAACTCGCAACTTTCTGTTAACACGCAAGTACGCTGGCTCGGGACTGTGGTGGACAATGACACCAGCGGGATATGCAATCTACCCAGCGATGGCAGCGAACAGTGCATCATTCGCTTTAAGACCGATTGGATGAATCAATTTTCCGCCAACATCGGGATCACGTGGCGATTCTAGGATTCTCAATATCGAGCAGGCATAAAAACGCCACCGACAAAGCGGTGGCGTAGAGAGTCTAATTGGAGCGCTTAAAAGTTGTACTTAATGCCGAGTGCGCCGCCAATTTGCAGTTCAGGACCACTGTATAGGTCAAGCTCTGGGTGGAGTTGGCCGTAAAGATCCCAACCTTTGCCCAGATCCCATTTCAAGCCCAGTGGCACGCGCACGCCAAACTCTTTGTGATCCCACTCGCTCCAACCACCAACACCGACATACCAAGAGACTGGGGCGTTGCCATCAAAACGACCAGAAGTGATCAGGTAGTCAAATGCAGCACCATCATTGCCAAGGGTGAAACGGTATTGATTATCGAGCTCCAATACCGCACTGAGCTCTTGATCGTACGCCATACCGACCGAAATTGGGGTTTTATCTGGGTTTGCCATGGCTACGGACGAGCCAAGCAATACTGCCAACGTGCCCCCTACCATGCTAACGCTTCTCTTGTTCATTGATGAGTTCCTTAGCGGTTTAAGTTCTGCAGGAAATTATCGTCAAAAGTGCCTATCAGGTGTCAGGAAAACGTCAGAACCTAATAACAAAGGGCTAGAGACAACAATGCCAGTCATCAGACTGGCATTGAAAGTTGAACGTGCATAATGCGTCAATTAAGAGACGGACACATGCAAACACGACACTGCGTGCACATCGCTACCTTGAATGGTTGGCTTGGTCTTGGCGCACGCGTCGGTCGCTTGTGGACAGCGGGTGCGGAACACACAACCAGACGGCGGACTGATCGGTGATGGCAGATCGCCTTCTAACATTTCAATCTGCTTCTCACGTTCCAACTTGGGATCGGGAATCGGCACCGCCGACATCAGTGCGCGTGTGTAAGGGTGTTTCGGGTTATCAAACAGCGCGTGAGCTTCACCCAACTCCACTGCGTTACCCAAGTACATCACCAACACGCGATCAGAAATGTGTTTGACCACCGACAAATCGTGGGCGATAAACACCAGTGACAGACCCAGCTCTTTTTGCAGCTCTTTAAGCAAGTTCACAACCTGAGCCTGAATCGATACATCTAGCGCCGATACCGGCTCATCACAGATGATCATCTTCGGATTCAAGATAAGCGCACGAGCAATACCGATACGCTGACACTGACCACCCGAGAACTCATGAGGATAGCGGTTAATCACGTTAGGTAGCAGACCGACCTTCTTCATCATCTCTTTAACGCGCTGCTTCACTTCCTCTTTGGAGAGATCTGGATAGAAAGTCTCCAGCGGCTCGGCGATGATGTCACCAATGGTCATTCGCGGGTTAAGCGACGCCAACGGATCTTGGAAAATCATCTGGATCTCTTTACGCGTTTCACGGCGCTGGACCTCTTTCATCTTGGTCAAGTCTTGCCCAAGCCACACCACTTCACCGTCGGTCGCTTCGACCAAGCCGATGATGGCACGGGCGAAGGTGGATTTACCACAGCCAGATTCGCCCACTACGCCGAGCGTTTCGCCTTCGTACAAACGCACGTTAACACCATCCACCGCTTTTAGCGTTGAAGGTTTGGCCCATGGCCACGCCGATTTTGCGGCAATATTGAAGTGCACCTTCAACTCTGAAATGTCTAGAATGACTTTTTTATCTGCACTCATTTCGTCCAAGCCTCCCAATCAGAAAAACACGCGCGTTGACGACCTTGACCAAATGGCGTCAGGATTGGCGCTTCTTGCTTACAGCGATCCATCACGCGATGGCAACGCTCTTGGTACGGACAGCCGGTCGGCAGACGTAGCAAGTTTGGCGGGTTTCCAGGAATGGTGGGCAGCACCTCACCTTCGGTATCCAGGCGAGGAATCGCTTTGAGCAGACCCTCTGCATAAGGGTGACTTGGGTTGTAAAAGATCTCATCCACGCTACCGTACTCCATGGTACGGCCTGCGTACATCACCAGCACTTTGTCACATGAACCTGCAACCACACCTAAGTCGTGCGTGATCATGATAATGGCGGTGTTGAATTCTTGTTTTAGCTCGTTAAGCAAATCCATGATCTGCGCTTGAACTGTTACATCCAGAGCGGTCGTCGGCTCATCAGCGATCAGCAGTTTAGGACGACACAATAGCGCCATTGCGATCATCACACGCTGACGCATACCGCCTGAAAATTCGTGCGGATACATGGTGATACGCTTACGCGCTTCAGGGATTTTCACCGCTTCCAACATGCGGACCGACTCTTCAAACGCTTCGGCCTTGCCCATGCCTTTGTGCAGCATCAGCACTTCCATCAACTGATCACTGACCTTCATATAAGGGTTCAGTGACGTCATAGGATCTTGGAAGATCATCGCAATTTGCTCAGCGCGCACTTTATTGAGCGCTTTTTCTGGCAAGTTGAGGATCTCTTTGCCTTCAAATTTAGCACTACCTGAGATGATGCCGTTTTTGGCCAGCAGCCCCATGATAGCGAAAACCGTTTGCGATTTACCTGAACCTGATTCACCCACAATACCCAGTGTTTCACCTTGGTTGAGTGAGAAGTTCAGATCGTTAACTGCGGTGACGATACCATCTTGCGTGGTAAATTCGACGCGCAGATCTTTGACATCTAATAAGCTCATCATTGCTTCCTTAATCTTTCTCTTTAATTATCTGTCTTTAGGATCAAGCGCATCGCGCAGACCGTCACCAACGTAGTTGAAGCAGAACAAGGTCACCACCATGAACGCGGCTGGGAAAGTCAGCTGCCAAATAGCGATTTCCATCGTTTGCGAGCCTTCTTGTAGAAGTGCGCCCCAACTTGTCATCGGCTCTTGTACACCTAGACCAAGGAATGAAAGGAAAGATTCAGTCAGAATCATGCTTGGGATCAACAGTGTGGAGTAAACCGCCACAATACCCAGTACGTTTGGCACAATATGACGGGTAATGATTTTCCAGTTGCTAACGCCACAGACGTGTGCCGCTTCAATGAACTCTTTACTGCGTAGGCTCAAAGTTTGACCACGTACAATACGCGCCATATCCAGCCAAGCAATGGCACCAATCGCGACGAAAATCAAAATGATATTTCGGCCAAAGAAGGTCACCAATACGATCACAAGGAACATAAATGGCACCGCGTAAAGGATCTCCAAAATACGCATCATGATTCTATCGACTTTACCGCCGATAAACCCAGAGGTTGCGCCATAGAGGGTACCAATCAGAACCGCCACCAAGGCGCCAAGTACACCCACCATCAGTGAGATTCGGCCACCAATCAGCGTACGTACGTAGAGGTCACGACCTAGACTGTCGGTACCAAACCAGTGCTCAGCACTTGGGCCAACGTGCATCGCGTACCAATCGGTATCATCGAATGTGTACGGCGCAATCATTGGCAGGAAGATCACCGCTAAGGTCATCACAAACAAAATGCACAGGCTGATCATTGCCGCCTTGTTGCGCATAAAACGAATACGGGCGTCTTGCCACAAACTGCGGCCTTCGACTTCCAAATTCTCTGCAAACTTCTCGACCGCTTCGAGGTTCTCTTTTTTCGTTAACATAACCAATCTTCCCTGTTAGTAGCGAATTTTCGGGTCAATCATTGCAAGGAGAATATCTACCACTGCGTTGAAAAGAATGAAGAGGAAACCGATCAAAATCGTAATTCCCATCACCAGCGAGTAATCGCGGTTAAATGCGGCGTTGACGAACAACTTACCAATGCCAGGCAGACCAAAGATGGTCTCGATCACCACCGAACCGGTAATGATGCCGACAAACGCAGGGCCCATGTAAGAGACGACAGGCAACAACGCAGGTTTCAGTGCGTGTTTAAGAACGATGTAACGGTAGCTCAAACCTTTCGCACGCGCAGTGCGGATAAAGTTACTGTTCAAGGTTTCAATCATCGAGCCACGGGTAATACGCGCAAACGTGGCGATGTACAAAAAGGACATACCAAGGACAGGCAAAACCATGTACTCAATCGCACCGCCGTTCCAGCCGCCCGCTGGGAACCACCCCAGACCAATCGAGAAAATGTAGATAAGCACGGGGGCAAAAACAAACGACGGCAGTACCACCCCTATCATGGAGGTGGACATCACCGTATAGTCGAGCCAGGTGTTTTGCTTTAACGCGGCGAGCGTGCCGACCGCCACTCCGACAATCACAGTGAAGATAAAGGCATAGAAACCGACTTTTGCCGATACAGGTAGCGCCTCAGACACCAACTCATTCACCGTATAATCTTTGTACTTGAACGAGGGGCCAAAGTCGCCTTGAAGAATATTACCTAAGTAGGTGGTGTATTGCTCAAATAGAGGCTTATCCAAGCCATATTTCTCGTTGATATTTTGCATCACTTCAGGAGGCAGTGTCTTCTCTGAAGAAAAAGGGTTACCCGGTGCAAACCGCATCAAGAAGAACGATACGGTTATTAGGACAAGTAAGGTTGGAATAGCTTCCAAAATTCGAGAGAAAATTAGCTTTAACATAAAACATCTCACATCTAAAAAAACAGTGCGCTAATAACGCGGGCTATCAGCGCACTGGATATCTTACTCAAGGATTACTTTTTGATAATGTACATGTCTTTTGAGTAGATATTGTCTTGCGGGTTTTGATCAGGGTAGCCACCAAGCTGTTTGCTTACTAGACGTGGCTGAACGTACTGATAGATAGGTGCGATTGGCATATCTTGTGCCAACTGAGCTTCTGCGATCGCGTAGTACTTGTTACGCTCTTCTTCAGTTTTCGCTACTTTTACTGCGTCGTTCATGGCCTTATCAAAAATCTCGCTAGAGTATTTCTGGTCGTTTGAACCGTTTTCAGTCATCGCAATCGCTAGGAAGGTAGAGGCTTCGTTGTAGTCTGCACACCAACCTGCACGGCGAACGTCAAAGTTGCCTTGCTTAGAGCTGTCTAGGTAAGTTTTCCACTCTTGGTTCTCGAGCTTAACGTTGACGAAACCACCCAGCGATTTTTTCCACATAGATTGAACCGCGACGGCGATCTTCTTGTGGTTTTCACTGGTGTTGTACAGCAACGTGAAATCAAGAGGTTTGCCTTGACCGAAGCCCGCTTCAGCAAGAAGCTCTTTCGCTTTCTCTACGCGCTCTTTTTGCGTCATTGTCGCGTACTCTGGCGCCTCAGGTGCGAAACCTGTGATGCCGCTGTGCGTCAATGCGTAAGCAGGTTTTTGGCCTTGACCTAGAATCGCTTGAGTGATGATGTCACGGTCAATCGAGTAAGACAGCGCCTTACGTACGCGAACATCGTCAAACGGAGGACGTTGGTTGTTGAAACCGTAGTAGTAAGTACATAGGTTTGGTGAAACAACCACGTTATCTGGGTAATCTTTCACAAGACGACGGAACTGCTCATTTGGCACTTCGTAAGTCATGTGGATTTCACCCGATAGGAAACGGTTCATTTCCGCATTTTGGTTTTCAATAGGCAGGTAAGTCACTTTATCAATGACGGTATCGGCGTTATCCCAGTAGTTAGCGTTGCGCTCTAGAACGATCTTCTCGTTCACTACCCAATCAGACAACACGTACGCACCATTGCCAACGAAGTTACCTGGTTTCGTCCAGTCGTTGCCGAACTTCTCAACCGTCGCTTTGTGTACTGGGTACATCGTGGTGTGCGCCATCATCTTCACGAAGTATGGCAGTGGTACTTCAGTCTCCACCACGAGCGTGTGCTCATCCACGGCTTTCACACCCAGCTCAGC
This sequence comes from Vibrio sp. R10-SG3-ISO3, assembly GCF_059834225.1. NCBI lineage: Bacteria > Pseudomonadati > Pseudomonadota > Gammaproteobacteria > Vibrionales > Vibrionaceae > Vibrio > Vibrio sp. R10-SG3-ISO3. The sequence continues at coordinate 55,438 of NZ_JCBDHE010000039.1, forward strand.
CACGTCTTTCTTCCCTGCGATGATGTCTTTCGCATTTTTCATCTTGGTGTATTCGATATACCAAGCGTAAGGAGACGCAGTCATTGGGTCAGCAGCGCGTTTGAAACTGTATTCAAAATCATAAGCGGTGACAGGATCGCCGTTCGACCATTTCGCATCTTTACGGATTTTGAATGTGAACGTTTGATTGTCTTCAGTAGACCAAGATTCAGCAGCACCTGGGATGGTATTACCCGGGCCATCTTGGATAACAAGGCCTTCCATCAAATCACGTAGAACGTGAGACTCAGGCACACCTTCAACTTTATGAGGGTCTAGCGACGCCACTTCCGTACCGTTACCACGGACGAATTCCTGTTTTGCTGCTAGTTCGACACCCGCTGGAACATCAGCGGCAAAAGTTGCGGTAGAGGCCACTGCAAGGCCGGCACCTAGTAGAAGGGCTTGTGTGATTTTGTTCTTGTACATGAGTAAAACTCCAAGTTTTTCTTTTGCATCCATGACGTCTTTGTGGTTTTCACTTGAACGGCCAGTGATTTAGGTTTTTTTAGCCCAAAATTCGACCAATAATCACCTAATAACCCCACAAAGATTGCGGCACACATTACCAACCATTGAAGCAATTTGCCATAAATTTGTAGCATTCAACCGTAATATTCCACGATCATATCAATGAATTGGCATATAATTCTGCATACGTAAACGTTTGCCAGAGAGTTGGCATTTCTTTACATCTGCAGACAGACTAATGCGCCTTTTAGTCTAAATAAACACCAGCATCTAGCATCATCTGCTAGAAAGCGTGCAGAAAATTTAACATTAGTTATGAAAGGTGGCGACTACTTAACTACAAATCGCTTATCCGATGAGAGGTTCTGTGAAGCGAATCACCATGATGCACCTATTTAGTCAACCTGCGCCAAAAGTGATCATTCACGAAATAAATAACTCACTGCCAATGCTCAACACGTCAGTCAATAGCCCACTCTAAATTGATAAATTTAGAGCTTTATTTTGTGTGTTTTTTAGCTATTCATCGTCGTGGCGAATGCGTGGAATGCTTTATAAACCGCCAATGTGACGTCTCTCATACTTATCCATCTCAAAAACGCAAAATAGCAAGTTCTCCAGCGTGACTCATTTACACTCAAGGGTATCTATCGGTTTTGAACAGGCGCTGGCTTTGTCTTCTTTATTTAAAACGATGTTGATTAGCTTAGTTATGATCGCCATGACGGCGTGTACTTCCCCGTCACCTGACACCCATAATGAGAAGACCACCAGCACCGCCCTGCGATATCAGCATAACTCGTCCTTAGATAACTATTTCTCTGCCCTTTCGAAAAAGACGCCGGGAGAGACAGGATTCTATCCTTTAGAGCATGGCCACGACGCTCTCCTGACTCGCTTGGCACTGATTGAATCCGCAAAGGCGAGCTTAGATCTTCAGTATTATATTTTCCGTGACGACGAAACCAGCCAACTGCTCAGTTGGCGACTGTTCATCGCCGCAGAGCGAGGCGTCCGAGTTCGCCTATTGTTAGACGACATGCAAAAGCGCGATGACAAGGTCATGGCTTACATCAACTCACACCCAAACATCGAGATTCGTCTATTCAATCCTCACCAATATCGCACAGCGCGCGGCGCGGCCTTCCTCAGTGATTTTGACCGTCTTAACCACCGCATGCACAATAAATCACTCACGGCAGATAATGTCGCGTCAGTGATTGGCGGGCGAAACATTGGCAATGAGTACTTTTCATTTCAATCGGATGTCGAGTTTGGCGACTTTGATCTGTTGATGCACGGTGAAGCCGTCGCAGCGGTGAGTGAGCAGTTCGATGAATATTGGAACAGCGACTTCGCTATCCCGATGGAGTGGATTTACCCAAATCACACACCGCTCACCTCTGAAGCCATCTCAGATTGGGTCACAAGCTCTAAAATCGAAGAGCAGTTCACGCAGGGCCAATACGACTTTAGCCAATTACCTCTTTATCAAAAGCTTATTAACGCAGAACTCTCGCTTTTCTGGGGTAAAGCGCAGCTTATCTACGACTCGCCAAACAAAGTGCTAGGACAAGGCGAGCCACTAAAAAGCGGATTGACACAATTTCTTAGCCAAACAGAGAGTGAGTTGGTCTTGATTTCCCCCTACTTTGTCCCGACAGAATCTGGCACACAAGCCTTGATTTCAGCGGTTGAGAAAGGGATTGAAGTGACGATTATTACCAACAGTCTCGCGTCCAATGACGTTTTCGCCGTTCACGGTTGGTATGCGAAATATCGCCAAGCGCTCATTGAAGGCGGCGTTACCCTTTGGGAAGTTAAAGCGACAGCAGACATCGACAACAGTTGGAGCATCAAGGGCAGCAGCAACGCCAGCTTACATGCCAAAGTCATCGTACTCGATCGGAGCAAAATTGCCGTCGGTTCGATGAATCTTGACCCGCGCTCTGCGGAACTCAATACCGAGTTGGCAGTACTGTTCGAACAACCTGAGTACGCGGAGCGCGCTTTAGCGCAGCTGTACAGCAAATTGAATGAGAAGGCGTACCAAGTCATCGTGCAAGAGGGCGAACTGATTTGGCTCGATCACGCGCAGTCCGTGCAATTCGATAGCGAACCCGACGCTAGCCTATGGTTAAAAATGGGCGCGTGGATCAGCGGATGGCTACCGATAGAAAGCCAATTATAAGCGAGTAACAAAATCGAACTTAGGGCCAATGCCCAACCAATCTTAGCCGGTTGTTTCCATTATGAAGTTGGTGAGTTGCTGCCCACGTACATCGACTTGCTGCTTTGCTACAACACGAAAGCCAAGGTGCTCATAAAACGGACGGGCGGTGATGCTCACGTGAGAATAATAACGCTTGATGCCTAGTCTACGTCCTTTCGTAAATAGGTGCTCCATTAATCGTCGCCCTACCCCGATGCCTTGATACTCGGCATGACAGAAAAAATGGTCGATGTACCCATCCTTCTGTAAATCTGCAAAGCCGACTATTTTGCCTTCGAATTCCGCGACGAAAGGTTTCATGTCGTCTGCGCGCTTTTGCCACACCGCCATATCAAAGCCATCCGGAGCCCAAGCGGATACTTGCTCAAAAGTGTAGTCTTTGATATTCACGGTTCTAATCGTTTGGAACTTCAGCTGCCACATTTCTAGGGCGTCTGAGTGCTGGTAGTCTCGTATCGTAATCATAGCTATCTGTTGCTCTGCAGTGCGGTAGTAAATTTGACCACATAGTGAGGTGAGGGAAAGTGAGTCAATCGTTACTTTGGTCAAGTGGTTGTTGAATTTGTCGAAAAAAGAAAAGGGGAAAATATGAGCTAACTGATGAAGACTGTCATATCCTGTATACGTGAGATGAATTCTTCGCCTAGCGACACAGAACCCAATGCTGTGCAGATATGAAAAAGCCTGCAATTTATGCGAACATATATTGCAGGCTTCAAAAGGGTGGAAGCCCCAGCCACATCCCGGCACACAAGTCACTTGCTGCGGCTGCTTCCTTCCGGACCTGACCGAGTTCACAAGCTATTGTTGCGGGAGGACCAGAGCCTCCATTGATTCGTTTTTCTTGCGACTGTGCGCTAAGAAGTGTGGGGATTATTAATCATCGCCTGACTGATTTCAAGCGGTTAACCAGACAAATCAAAGAAAAACGGCTTAACTGCCTAATCATTAGGCAATTGTGGCTGCTCAGCCATTGACGGAGCAGTTAACCAAGCTGCTTTGCTCTTTGCGCCTTGGCTACTGCGCTCTCGCTGCTTGCGTTTGTGGCTGTACATCGCTTGATCCGCCTGATTCAGGGCTTGCTGAAGCGTCAGAGAGCGAGTACTCGCTTGGCAAACACCCATAGCCAACGTAATGTTGAGTGACACACTGTTATCCCATGAGGTATAGGTTAAGGCAGCAACATGTTGAGCGAGAATATCCAGTTGTCCCTCATCCATCTGGCCAATCAAGATAAACTCATCTCCACCGATACGATAAGCGCTGCCTTGCCAGTAGCGAACGATCTGGTTGGCGATCGCTTTTAACATCTCATCACCAATTTCATGCCCATAGGTATCATTAATGGCTTTGAAGCCGTTGACATCAAAATAGACCAAGGTGTCACGCGATTTGAGCCCGAGTCGATATTTACGCTGCATGGCACGCCGGTTTCTCAAACGCGTTAAGTTATCCGTATTCGATTGGCTATAGAGAAAATAAGCCACGATGACCAAGAACGCCAGCACAAACAGAAACAATGCTTGGTTCTGCTGGGCTAAGCTTTTCTCGTTATGCAGCGTGGCTTTCCAGTCTGGCTGGTTATCATAGTTGTGGATGATTTTCTCGACGTCGATCATCGTCAGCGCCTGATTGAACAGCGGCACCAATTGCGCTCCGAGTTCATTGTTTGCAAAGCCCATCGCTACCTCTGAACGGTAGAAAGGCGCTATCGCGGTGTCCTCTTCGAGTGGCAACACCTCTTTGCTCTCACGCAGCAGAGCATGGAAGCTGCCGCGCGTCATGGGGATGTAGTCGATTTCGCCATTCAGCAGCGCCGTCACCAACGCTTGGCTATTGTTGTAGACCTTAAAGCGCTTGTTGGGCAGCAAGACATTCAGCAGTGATTCAGATGCCGCCTCTTTGATCACGCCAATACGCTCTGCAATCAATTCAGAAATATTGCTGTAGACGCCCTCCTTGTACTCTTCCCGTTTGACCAAAATCGCTTCAGGGAAGTAGTAAGAATCACCAAAGAGTAACTCACCCCGACGCGATTCCAGCACCGCAACCGGTGCAAGTACGTCGATAGCCTGATTGACCAGATCTTGGTACATGCTTTCCCAAGTCTCGTTGGCTTGACTCTCAAGCTGACATTTAAGCAGTAAGATGTCGCACACTTGAAATAAAACGTCAGCTGCGATCCCGGACACACTGCCGTCGGCATGATAGGTCGCGTACTGACCAAAATTCTCCAACTTCACTCTCAGTGGGCGATCAAGGTCAAGGCCGCTCTCTTTCGCCACATTTCGTAGTGCATCTCTGCGAATATTAAATTGGTATTGTCGAATCGACTCACGCAACAGTTTTTGTACGCTAGCGCTATGGACGTAATGTTCTATCGCGGCCAGGAGATCCGCGTGTTGGCCTTTGGTTGTCACGATAGAGACCGGTTTAATGGGGATTTGATCATTCAGCAGTTCGGCATCAAAACCGGAAAGCAACATCGGCTTAAGCTGGTTTATGGCGTCAACAACGCCGTCAACTTCCCCGGCATTCAGTAGTCGAACCGCTTCGTGATGGCCCGAGTATTCGATGAGGGTAATCGCAGGAAAGTGGCGCTCAATCAGCTCGCCATAAATCGTGCCGTTGGGCACGCCCACGACTTGAACGTCCCCTAAACGGCGGGCTTGGGGGCTAAATAAATAGGTGTATTCAATGTTAGTGGGCGCAGAAAAATCGAAGTATTGAGCACGCTCAGGTGTATAGGTGACATTGGCCGCGAAATCGCTCTCACCAGACTCGACAGACTGTAAGATGCTGCTAAAACTAGGATAGCGTACATACTCTACTTTGATGGAAAAATGCTGCGACACTGCATCAAACAGCGTCCTCGTGACGACGTCATCGGCTTCCATCGCGACCCGATACTGCTCTTGCGCTGCATGGGCTCCTCCCATCAACGCCAACAGTAGCCACAATCCTTGGCCGAGTTTGACCATCCGTAGCCAAAACCTAAACCACATTGTTCATGTCTCTAGCGAAAAACTAACCCAAGTAACCAGTCCTGGTGAAGACTGCTCACCCCTTTGCATGAGATTGCAATTACGCAAGATTCTCGCACACTCGGTTGCATACGCCAAGTAATTGCTAGCCAAACATTTTATAGTGAGAGCTATGCAACTAAATCTCTGCTTCTTCCGCACTGCGAAGGATGTAATCGGTCATCCACGCCGTGCCTAACAAGGCAAACCACACCACAAATACCGGGTTGGGCACGTCAATATTGGGCGACACAACTAAAGCAGCAAATCCGACGGTCGGCAGCGTCCAACAGAGCAACTTCCCCCAACGCAGTGTTTTTAGCTTCGTCAATGTTTCCATTGAGGCAATCATGCCCGTCAGCGAAAGTGCCACCAGCACGCCGTAGGAGAGTTCAGCCATCCACAGGGGCAAGATCAAACTGAGCGCCCACCAGCTATGTTTATTCGATGGTTTCCAGTGATTGGCTGACCACCACACCACCGATATTGAGAGGGTTTGCAGCACAGTGATAAAGGCACTGCCCTCTAATTTTCCACCGGCCTGTGTGACCATAATGCCGACTTGCAGCGCTGCGACAATCAATGCGATGGTTAACACCACCCACATATTGCTGCGTTTTGAGAACACCACCATTAAGAGCGGAAAGAGTATCCATTGGCTGACCGACAACGCAATCGGCTGATAAGGCAACGTCAAGCCGTAAACCGTCATTGCACCGATCAATATCAACCCGACAATACCGCCTTGAGGCAATATCCAAAGCGCGGGAATGAGCATCGCGAGCAGTGGGATGTCTCCTTCACTCATGCTGATGGTGCGGGCGCAAATCACCGCGAGCAGTGTTGCGACAAAGAACTGAAATGTAGACAATACCATCCTCTCTCCTTATCCATTCCATGGAAAAAATCGAACTAGGACAAAATCATTATGGACCAGTTTCTCGCGCAAATCTTTGCTGTGATTCACCAAATTCCATGTGGAAAGGTCTCTACCTACGGAGAGATCGCAAAAATGGCGGGTTACCCAGGTTACGCAAGACATGTCGGCCGAGCGCTGGGCCAACTGCCGGAGGGATCATCTCTGCCTTGGTTTCGGGTTATCAATAGTCAAGGTAAGCTCTCATTGAAAGGCGAAGCGTTTGAAAGACAAAAAAACGCCCTCATTGAAGAGGGCATTGAGGTATCACCGCAAGGCCGAGTAAGACTGGTTCGCTATCGCTGGCAGCCTTAAGACGATGTTTAACGCACACCTTTAAGCATTAGATTCACTTGCTGCGTTTTCGCTTCATCGGTAATCACGCGATACGCGGTATCAGAGATAAAACGTAATTTCCCACCCACCTCAATTCTTGCGCTGACGCTATAAGTATGTCGCGCGTCAATTTGGCTCGGATCGTAACTGAGCTCAAACGCAAACGGGACTTGCGCCCCATCCGCCGAAAACTGCTGTTTGGCGATCACTTTTGCTGGCGCATCCGCCAGTGAGACATCTTGCAACGTGACCGTCACTAAGGCTTCGCTCGGCAGTGCGATCCGCTCTCGGTAGGCGAGAGTACCGGAGACTGTGTCCATTTTCGGCGCTGTCGCCGACGGTTGCCCCGCGTGGCAACCTGCGAGCGCAAGTATCGCGGTGCATGCTAAAAACCAATGCGTGATATTCTTTTTCATAGTGCCTCTTTAATTTGTTCGCCAAAAACCCAACGTAAGCGGGAGAATCGCCTTGAGTATAAACGATGGCTGTGCACAGTGGTGCTTATTGATGAAAGAGTTGACCGCGACCTAACGCAAATCAGAAAAGTCTGACTACAATTTCATACAGCTGTTTAAATTTATCACTCAACCGATAAAATAGTCGCTATCGTCAACCTGTACCTATGAAACCCGCTCGACAAGGGGAAGGATCTGCCAATGAGTAAACCTCTCAAAGAACTCCTAAAACTACTGAAACTTGAAAAATTAGAAGAAGGATTGTTTCGCGGCCAAAGTGAAAACCTTGGCCTACCGCAAGTCTATGGAGGACAAGTGATTGGTCAGGCGCTTTCTGCCGCTCGCTACACAGTGGATGATGCGCGCACTGTGCACTCGTTTCACAGCTACTTTCTCTACCCTGGCGATCCGGAAAAACCGATCATTTACGATGTGGAAAACCTGCGCGATGGCCGAAGCTTCAGCACACGTCGGGTAAAAGCGATTCAAAACGGTCGACCGATTTTCTACCTAACCGCCTCCTATCATGGTGATGCGCCGGGCTTTGAGCATCAAAACACCATGCCGAATATTCCGGGGCCTGAAAACTTTAAATCCGAGTCTGAGCTCGCCGCGCAAATCGAACACATCTTGCCAGAGAAGCTGAAAAAAGCGTTTTGTGGGGAGAAGCCGATTGAGATGCGCCCGGTCACGGTCGTCAATCCGTTAAATCCGCAAAAAGTCGACGCCAAGCAGTATCTTTGGATTCGTGCCAACGGTGAGATGCCCGACAATCAACTGATTCACCAATACTTGCTTGGATACGCCTCTGACTGGGGATTCCTCGTGACCGCGCTTCATCCGCACGGTGTTTCTTTGATGACGCCCAAGTTTCAAGTGGCCACCATCGACCACTCTATTTGGTTCCATCGCCCTTTTAAAATGGATGACTGGTTGCTGTATGCCATCGAGAGCCCGACCGCCAGCAATACCCGAGGCTTAGTCCGCGGCGAGATATACAATCGTGAGGGACACCTGGTCGCCACTGCGGTGCAAGAAGGTGTGATGCGATTTACTCAATAACGCCAATGCCGTGTTTGGAATCATCCAAGCGCGGCGCTATTTTTCAGGCGCTGCCAGTTATTGCTAATCATAACGCTAACCCTGAATCGGCAACGCCGTGGTGTATTTCAGGGGTTCCATAGCAAAGGTCGACGTGACATTAGAGATACCCGCTACCGAGTTGACCAACTTTTTGTAGAAACGGTCAAAACACGGCATGTCTTTCACCAGCACTTTCATCATGTAGTCATACTCTCCCGCCATCCGATAGAACTCCATCACCTCAGGGAACTCCGACACAGTCTCGACAAAGTGGCTATACCAGCCATGCGAGTGATCCGATGTTTTCACTAACACAAACGCCGTAAACGACAACTCCAGTTTGTCAGGGTTGAGCAACGCAACGCGACGCTCTATAACGCCACTCTCTTCCAACTTTTTCAGCCGCTTCCAGCACGGTGTCGTCGTTAGATTGACCGCATCCGCCAGATCGTTCAACGACAGCGTCGCATCTTGTTGCAGCAAGTTGAGGAGAGTTTTATCGATACGGTCTAGTTGCATGGTGAGGCCTTGGGTTATGGGTTATGGGTTATGGGTTATGGGTTATGGGTTATGGGTTATGGGTTATGGGTTATGGGTTATGGGTTATGGGTTATGGGTTATGGGTTATGGGAGAATTTTTTTCTACGATGACAGTAAATACAAGGAAAAATAGGTAAGCATTTCTCCTTATTTGAAGTTAGTTTATTTTCATTGCATGAACAATGGAAGCGATACCGTGTGTAAAGATCATGATTGGATAAACAGCGCTGTGCGCAAAATTGAAGCGGACTATCAACGCAGCGCCGATACTCATCTCATCAAACTCGATTTGCCGTGTGTTGACGGCATTGATATCTACTTAAAAGATGAAAGCACGCACCCTACCGGCTCGCTCAAGCACCGATTGGCACGTTCACTGTTTCTGTACGCAATATGCAATGGTTGGGTCGGGCCTGACACTCCGATCATTGAATCCTCTTCCGGCAGTACCGCGGTCTCAGAGGCGTACTTTGCGCGGCTACTTGGGCTGCCCTTTATCGCCGTGATGCCCAAATGCACCGCGCGGAAAAAAATAGAACAAATCGAATTTTATGGTGGCAAAGCGCATCTGGTCGAACGCACCGACCAGATTTACGCAGAATCTCACCGCCTCGCCAAAGAGCTCAACGGCCATTATATGGACCAGTTCACTTATGCTGAGCGCGCGACAGACTGGCGCGGCAACAACAATATTGCTAACTCGATCTTTAGCCAGATGGCACTCGAGACGCACCCTATCCCCAGTTGGATTGTTATGAGCCCTGGAACAGGCGGCACTTCCGCCACCATTGGCCGCTTTATTCGCTATCAACAGCACAACACCAAGTTGTGCGTGGTTGACCCAGAACACTCAGTGTTCCATCAATTTTATCGTACTGGCGATGCTTCATTGACGCTCGACTGCGGCAGTAAAATAGAAGGGATCGGCCGCCCAAGAGTTGAACCGAGCTTTATTCCCGGCGTTATCGATGAAATGCGCACCATTCCTGACGCTGCTTCGGTCGCGACCATCCATTGGCTTGAGGGGATTCTGGGGCGTAAAGTGGGGCCATCTACAGGCACCAATCTGTTCGGCGCGCTGCAAATCGCCAGCGAAATGAAAGCCAAAGGCGAGAAAGGCGCGATTGTCACGCTACTCTGTGACAGTGGCGAGCGCTACCTCGATACTTACTTTTCACCAGAATGGGTTGAGGATCACATTGGTGATTTAGCGCCTTACCTCACGCAACTTAAACAATTTGCAACCACAGGAACGGGGCTAAACATCCGATAAATTCAAACAACGGGCGATAAAAACGCGCATTTATCAACCCGTTGTTTTTATTATAAATAATGAAAACAGAAACGAATTAAGTCATACAAAAATCAATTTTTAACCTACGACTTTTGTTTTAAACTCAGCAGAGTCCCAAAAGAGCGACTATCCTTCACAGTAATAGCAAAATAACGTGGCTAGGTTATTGTTTTAGTATTGATAAGATGTGATTATTATCATTAACCACAATACAAAATCTATAAACAATCACTGTCACACATCTTTGTTGATACTGAAATAAGGAAATTTCTATGCTGTCGCTCTCCATTCGTGGGAAGGTCCTTGCACTCTGCTTGGTGTCGCTATTCGGCTTTGTGAGCATTCTCTCTATCGGTGGCTCAACCCTCACCAATAACACCGAACAAGTTCGTGATATCAATAAGCTTTATTACCCCGTGATGAACTCGGCCTCCCTGAACTCTGTGCTGCTCTCCCAGCTTGCAGAGCGATTCAATCTCGCCGTAACACTCGGTGATGAAGAGATGCTCGAGATCAACCGTGACACGCTCGCGGAAATCGTCGGCAACTTTGAGATGCAAGCCACTTTGCAGCCAGCACTGAAATCACAGACTGCGCAACTTAAATCGACGTTAGAGAGCTATTTCAATGGCACTTATGATGTCGCGCTCGGCATGATTGATGGCGAACTCGATCTGTCCGAGGCGGCCAGAAAAGCCGAAGCAAACAACCAACTTCTTAGCCAACTGACCACCCAAATGTCCGATTTCTCTCAAGCTCGCATTGATGAGTTTGAGCAGTCGGTGACGGAGCTACAAAGTGACAACGTGACCGCAAGTCGCAACATGAGCGTTCTTGGTGTTGTGGCGCTGGCTCTGATCATCGTCATGGGCGCATTTGTCACTCGCGGTATTCGCCGCGATCTGGGTGCCTTGGCCGAAAACATGCGCGACATTGCCGAAGGCGATGGCGATCTCACTGTTCGAATTCAACATGACAAACGCGATGAATTGAAACCTGTGGTCGACTCCTTCAACGTATTCGTTAACAAGTTGCAGCAAAACGTCACCCACACTATCGAAAACGTCAGCAAGCTGGACAATATATCCACCACTCTAGTGGAATCAAGCCATTCGACCTCTAGCCTCTCAGATAAACAATACCAAGCGATCGAAGAAGTCTCTCGCTCACTGGCGCAATTGTTTGAAGCTGCAAGGCTGATTGCTTCCAACGCCAGCGATGCTTCCGTCTCAGCCAACAGCGCCAGTGAGCAAGCCAGCAACGGTGAAGTGCAGGTTAAGAGCACCATCACTGCCGTTCAAGAGCTGACGGAAGACGTGAGAAACGCCTCGACAGTCGTTCAACAACTCGATGCCAACACCCAAAATGCGGGCTCGATTCTGGATGCGATCAGCGCCATTGCTGAGCAAACCAACTTACTGGCGCTTAACGCCGCCATTGAAGCCGCCCGCGCGGGCGAACAGGGCCGCGGATTTGCCGTGGTGGCCGACGAAGTGCGCACCCTCGCTTCTCGCACTCAAACCTCTACTCAAGAAATTCAATCTGTCTTGCAGCAGTTACAGGAACAGACCAAAACCGCTGCCAACATCATTACCGAAAGCGCCAACAAAGCGGAAGCGTGCGTAGAGAAATCGCTCGTTGCTGAGCAATCTTTGCAACGCATCACCGCTGACGTCTCGGATATTAGCCACAAAAACGAACTGATTGCCTCTTCCACAGAAGAGCAAGAACGCACATCCGCAGAGATTGAAACCATAGTGGCCAACATCCGCAACATGGCTCAAGGTACGGCAGACAGTGTCGGTGAGCTCGATAGCGTCGCGCAAAACATCAACATTATTACCGCTAACTTAACCGAACTGACGAGTCACTTTAAGGTCAAGTAGCGATCTCTTTGTCTCTCACACCGTCTCGTAAGCGTGATGGTGTGGACAAATTCGCCCAAAATTAAATAACTATGATAACCCCCAACATAAAGTAGTGGAGTTCAGGATGAAAAGAACGATTCTAGCAAGCTGTGTGGCACTCGCCGCATTTGGCGCTAACGCTGCCAGTTTAGAAGACCTATCTATCGGAGGATTTGGTTCCGTTGGTATCGGTAAAGCAGACAATGATGTCGGCTATGCAGGATACACTGATGACAACGTTGAGTGGGAACAAGAAACACTCGCCGGAATTCAGTTTGACTTCCAAGTGAATGATCGAGCTAAGTTTGTCACTCAAATTGTTGCAAACAGTCAATATGACTACGATCCAAAATTTGAAATGGCTTACCTTGCCTACGAATTTGACTCTTTCACCGCTCGTGCTGGTAAGTTACGCCTACCATTGTTTTTCTACTCGGATTACATCGACTTAGGATACGCCTATCCAATGTTGAGACCCTCTCAAGAGACGTATCAGAACATTGTCTTAAAAGGGTATACTGGCGCTGAGCTCCTAATACCAGTCGACTTTGATGAATCAACCTTGCTTATTCAACCAGTAGTTGGGATTGGTACAGTAGACGAAGATGATTCTCGCATTGGTGAGGTGAAACTCAACAAATTAATGGGTTTATCGGCGAGTTGGAACTACGAAGATATTACTTTACGTGGCTCATATTTTAGAGCAACAGCAGATCCACAATGTACTGACAGCAGCGATGGCTGTAACCTCTCTGTGATAGCCAAAGACAAAGATGGGCAGTTTATTTCCCTCGGAGCACAGTACGATAATGGCGACTTACTCGTTAATGTCGAAGGTACCGACGTTCAATTGGACGGAAAATTCTATGACACTCGTTCACTCTCTGGCTTAGTCGGGTATCGTATTGGCGAATTTACTCCTTACATAGCCTCAAGCTGGGTAGAAACCACGGATGATGATGAACGTCCCGAACCTAGCCTCGCGCTCGCCGTTTCGGATCAATCAGCATACCAAACCGCTCTTGCCCTAAATAAGATCTCTAACTACGAGCGCATTTCATACTCTCTGGGTAGCCGTTGGGATTTTTATCAAAATATGGCTCTAAAATTTGATGTTACATACGTTGACTACAAAGATACATCAGGCGGCTATCAAACAAATATAAACAGTTCATATTCTGAATTTTTGGAGCAAGACACCTTCGTCTACTCTGCACGTCTAGACTTTGTATTCTAAGGAGGAAGCGATGAAAAAACTGATCACTTTATTAGCGGCTTCTGCCCTTTCATTCAATGCGCTAGCAGGTATGGTCGTGATTGGTAATCCGGCTGGTGTGGACTCACTTTCAGCAGGTGATGTGAAAAAGCTCTTTATGGGCAAAAAAACCAAGCTCGACAATGGCTCAACTGCGCGTATCGTTGAGCTGGCTGATGGTGACGCTGGGCGTATTGCTTTTCATGAAATCGCCACGGGTCGCAGTGAGTCTCAGCTGCAATCGGCCTGGTCACGCTTGGTCTTCACGGGTAAAGCGGAAGCGCCTGTTCAAGTGGCGGATTACGCCGGCGTGATTGCGGAAGTCTCTTCGAATGCCAGCGCGATTGGCTATGTGGATGAGTCTGCTGTTACGGGCGATGTTAAGGTGCTTCTTAAGCTCTAAACCGCCCCTAAACGCAATCTAAACATAGTCGCAATCTAAACATAGGCGCAATCTAAACAAAAGCCAGCGAGGTGGAACCTGCGCTGGCTTTTTTGTCTCTGACGTTTGCTACTGCTTTGATTCGCTCTGTAGCTACTACTCGCTATTTGGTGCGATTCTGACGAGCTTCAAAGGCAGCCAACTGCTCTGGGGTAGCCTTAGGTTGATGGTTTTGCTTCCACTCATCGTAAGTCATACCGTAAACACGCTCGCGTGCGTCATCAATGTCTAATTCTAACCCTTGGTTGTCCGCCTCGGCTTTGTACCATTTGCTAAAGCAGTTACGGCAAAAACCCGCCAAGATCATCAGGTCGATATTTTGCACGTCTTTATTGTCATCGAGGTGTGACAGCAAGCGACGAAACACAGCGGCATCGAGTTTGTCTTGCTCTTCCTGTGAGAGGTGTTGGTACTTAAATTCAGCCACGTTACTCTTTCCTTGTTTTGGTTGTTAAGGTCAATCATGGAGAGGTGAAAAAAACGCCCATCGAAATGGGCGTTTTCTTACATCAGGTTACTATTTCTTACCTTAGGATACTATTTCTTGCCCTAGGATATTATCCTTGGATACCCACAATCAACCATGGCGCATTGTCGACGGTTAAGTCACGCTCTAGGTGCCAGATGTCTTCGATATTCTCTTCAACGCCTTCCACCGCATCACGGTAGCGACCGCTAAACTGTAGGCTCAGTTGCGCTTTTGACGCGTCGTAGTCCGCTCGCACGATTTCCGCATCCACGTACATAACGTCAGTGTGTTGATCGCCCTCTAGCTTCGCACGCTCTGCTTTTAGGTCTTCAAACAAGCTTGGTGACACGTACTCTTCAATGGTCTCCAACTGATTGTGGTTCCACGCCCCTTGCAAAATGCGGTAGTGCTCACGCGCGCCGTTGATAAAGGCCGCTTGGTCAAAACCCGGTGGCGTGTTGTGTGGCACATCAGTCTGTGCACCAAAACCGCCCGTAGAAGACGCAGACGCTTGTTCAAAGTTGTGAACATTCGGCTGTTCGAACTTGGGTGCGCTGCCGCCAAAAGCAGGTTGCTGACGATGTTGATTCATGCTGCCCTGTTTTGCGCCCAGCATACCGCGCATAAATTTGAAGATCACAAAGGCGATCAAACCGAGAATGAGAATATCCATAAATTGGATGCCCTCGAACGCGCCACCGAAAAATGCCGCGAGCAGGCCACCAGCCAGCAGACCGCCAAGCAAGCCGCCCATTAAGCCTTTTTTGCTTGAGCTCGGTGCTTTGGTCGATTGGTCTTTACCCAGCGTATTGGTGTTTTGTTGCTGCTGCTTCGGCGCAGGGGCTGTTTTAAAGCTTTTACCGAAAGATTTACCACCACCGAACTTTTTCGCTTCGGCAACAGGCGTCATGGCGACAGAGACCATGAGTAGAGCAACTAGGGAAAACAAACGTTTCATATTTTTCCTTAGAGTTTCCATTTGAGGATGAAGTTTTCGTTATCATCGCATAATACCCAGACATCCTTGATAAAGAAACCAGAAGCTGGGTTTATGATGTATCAGAATATTGCAGCTATCCGCAAGGAAACGCCCCAATTTAGTGATTGTTTTGTTGCGGATCGAACAGGTGCTTATTAGAATATTGAACATTGTTCATTTTCATCCCCTTTTTATGGCCAGACGCAACGACCACACTCGCGAAGAGCTGATCGCACTCACCTTAGACACGGTAAAAGAGTTCCTCACGACTCACTCTCATCATGAGCTGAGCCTGCGTAAGCTGGCGAACAAAATCGGCTATGTTCCGAGCACCTTGGTGAATGTGTTTGGCAACTACAACCTGCTGCTCTTACACGCGGTCGCTCAAACACTGGACGAACTCGCGCTTGAGTCAAAAAAGGTCGTTGAACGTTGTAACCACAGCACCAAAGCCTTATATGAGCTTGCCTATTGCTACCACGACTTTGCGGCACGCCACCCTTACCGTTGGCAGCTCATTTTTGAGCACAATATGAACGGGGAAGAGCTGCCCGAATGGCAAGCACAGCGCATTGACGGTATGACCAGCATGCTGGAACATCTGCTGAAAGCCGTTGCCCCTCATCGCTCAGATCAAGAGGTGGTGAAAGCCAGTCGCGTGTTGTGGGCGGGCGTTCACGGCATTACCTTACTCAGTGTCGATGATAAGTTTTTTGCTGATGAGCCGATTGAGGGCAAAGTGCTTATCGAAAATTTACTTTCGAGCTATCTTAAAAGCTGGTAATCAATAAAAGGCCCCTTCATGTCAGAGCCCCAGACCTCGCTTCTTCGACAGCAGCGCTTTCTACCCTATTTTATTACTCAGTTTTTTGGCGCGTTTAACGACAACATTTTCAAGAATGTTTTGCTGCTGTTTGTCGCGTTCGCGGGCGCAAACGCGCTCCCCATCTCTAGCAACTTATTCATCAACCTCGCTGCGGGCCTGTTCATCTTGCCTTTCTTTTTATTCTCGGCATCGGCGGGAGTATTGGCGGACAAATACGAAAAAGCGGGCTTCATTCGTAAAGTCAAATTGGCCGAAATTGCCATTATGTGCCTTGGCGCTGTCGGTTTTATTACCGAAAGCTATGTTATTTTGCTCTTGTTACTGTTTTTGATGGGTACCCAATCGGCGTTTTTCGGACCGATAAAATACGCCCTATTACCTTCTCAGCTTAAGCAACATGAACTGGTGAACGGCAACGCCTTAGTCGAAACCGGCACCTTTCTTGCGATTTTGCTTGGCACACTGGGCGCTGGCGTCATTGCCTCCGCAGAGAACGCCAAATACGTTGCGGCGGGCGCCGTCGTGGTGTTTGCGATTGCGGGTTATCTCGCGAGCCGATCAATTCCGGTTGCCCCAGCCAGCGACCCAAACCTGACCTTTCGTTGGCAGCCTATCCAACAGACACGCCGTACACTTGCGATTGCAAAACGCGACAGAACCGTCTTTCAAACTTTAATGGCGATCAGTTGGTTCTGGTTTTTAGGCGCTGCCTACCTGACTCAGTTCCCAAATTTCACCAAACTGCACTTAAGTGGTAATGAAGCCGCGGTCTCCTTCCTGCTCGCGCTGTTTTCAGTCGGCATTGCGGTTGGCTCCATGGCGTGTGACAAGCTATCGAAAAATCGCATCGATATTGGCATCGTGCCACTTGGCAGTGCCGGAATTACCCTGTTTGGTCTGCTAATGGCGCTCGCTGTCCCTGATCAATTGCCTGAATTTTCTACGTTCCACGCGTTTATTAGCCACTCAGCACTGTGGCCAGTGTTTGTTTATCTGCTACTGCTGGGCGCCTCTGGCGGTCTGTTTATCGTGCCTCTGTATGCGTTAATGCAGCAACGCTCAAAGGAGAATGAGCGCGCGCAGGTCGTTGCGGCGCTCAATATTTACAACTCACTCTTTATGGTAGGCAGTGCTGTGATGGGCATTGTGTGCCTGAGCTTACTCAACCTCTCCATAGTGCAGTTGTTTATTCTGCTGTCGGTGTTGAATGCCTTAGTCGCGCTCTATCTCTTCCTGCAAGTGCCGATTTTTGCGGTGCGTTTTTTGGTTTGGGTGCTGACGCACAGCGCCTATCGCGTCAAACACAAAAACTTACACCATCTGCCCGAACAGGGCGGCGCACTGATTGTCTGTAACCACGTCAGTTATATGGATGCGCTGCTACTGAGCGCGGTGTGTCCGCGTTTGATTCGTTTTGTGATGCATGAAGAGTACGCCCATCTTCCTCCGCTAAAACGCTTTTTAAAGCGGGCGGGCGTGATTCCGATTTGCGCGCAAAACCGAGGCTCTATCCGCCGCGCGTTCAGCGAAGTGGAACAATCGCTGGCAGAGGGACACATCGTCTGTATTTTCCCTGAGGGCACACTGACGCCTGATGGCGAAATCGGCCCTTTTATGCGCGGTATGGACATCATTCTTAAACGCAGCCCTGTCCCTGTGATTCCCGTCGCTCTGAAAGGCATGTGGGGCAGCTACTTTAGTCGCGTGAAAGGCAGTGCCTGCAAAGGCTTGCCGAGTCGATTCTGGTCGAGAATTGAAATCGAAGCCGGAGAGCCGGTTACGCCGCAAGAAGCCTCCGCCGAAGGGATGAAGCAACGCGTGCTCGAACTGCGCGGCGATTGGCGATAATCACCCCGCACACGACTTGATACAGGCGCTCACTGTGAAGACAAGCGTTAAGAAAAACTTAACGCTTGTTCAAATCATACTAATCTACTTAACAACAAAACTGCTTTAGACTGACGTTATTCACTGAACACGTTTCTGTAGGCACTTAGAGCAACGATGATCCGATCCTCTTCAACTTGGCTTTTCTGGGCAGCACTGGCCCTGTGTTTAACGCCCTGGATTTCGTCACCCACCGCACTGGTGATTGGCTTTTTGATCGCGTCGATGGGCTGGGTACCGGCGTCGATCCCGCTTGCAAAAATCACCAAAAAGCTGCTCGCCTACTCCATTGTTGGCTTGGGTTTTGGTATTCAATTTCAGCAAGCCATCAGCGTCACCGCGGATGGCATCGGCCTGATTATCACGACCATCGTTGGCACCTTGCTCATCGGTGGCTGGCTAGCGAAGAAGCTTAAGCTGGACACGGTCACCGGCTATTTAATTTCATCAGGCACCGCGATTTGTGGCGGCAGCGCCATCGCCGCCGTATCACCGGCGATCAATGCGAAAGATGAGCAAATTGGCTTGGCACTGGCAACTGTATTTGTGCTTAACTCGGTCGCTTTATTTGTGTTTCCGTTGATTGGGCACACCCTCAACCTCGACCAACACACCTTCGGAACTTGGGCCGCCATCGCCATCCATGACACCTCTTCGGTGGTCGGCGCCGCTTCGGCATACGGTGAGGAAGCACTTACCACCGCAACCACGCTAAAGTTAGCGCGTGCGTTATGGATAGTGCCTGTGGCTCTGGTGAGTGCGTGGATTTTTCACAGCGATGCAAAAAAGGTCACCATTCCCTATTTCATCGTGTTCTACTGCGCCGCGATCGGAGTGAGTGATGCGCTACCGCAATTTCAGGTGCTCTATGAAGGCCTTTTCGCGCTGGCAAAACGCGCATTAGTGGTCTGTTTGTTTTTGATTGGATGTGGTATTTCGCTAGAAAAATTGAAAGCTACCGGACCCAAGCCCTTGTTGTTTGGCATCACCTTATGGGTGTTGATTTCAAGCGGTTCACTGACTTGGCTAATGCTCAGTTAACGCGCGAACCGACGTTAGAGATCTTCTGGTTCGATCATCACTTTGTTGTCTTGCTTTCTGCGACGTGGGCTCAATCGCTGACGCTGACGAAAAACCAACACAATGACCAACAGGAAAGCCGTGAGCTCGCACAACGAGCGCATCACACCCTCGCTTTGCGTCGCGACAATAATCTGAATCACCACCGCGACGATCAAGATCGCATTCATTGCTTATTCCCATCATCATTTAAACTAGCGGTTATTATGAAAGAGAGGAATAACAAAACGAAATTCAGATTTGGTCTGTGATATTGCCAAAAGACCTAATGGGTGAGGAGAGGCGAGTGGCTAGTTTCTAGTTCCTAGAAGGAGAAAGCCCTACTCTAGGAACTAGAACTAGCAACTTCTTAACCTTATAACGTGAGACTTTGATGCCTGTTTGGGTCAATTCAGGGGGCATCAAATAGTAACCGATGGGCCATTTGAACTTGGCTAATAGTGGTGTTAGGTGGGAATCTAGCTCGGTTTTATCGGGCATTGCGTTGGCATCGAGAACTGCGATTGGCCGCTGGCCATATTCGGCGTCGTCAACGGGCACCACAATCGCTTGACGAATCGCACTGTGGGTACAGAGCGCCGCTTCTATCTCTTCGCAGTGTACATTCTCGCCGCCAGAGATAAATAAGTTGTCGGCGCGGCCAAGTATACACAGCTCATTGTCCTGCCACTGGCCTAAATCTTTACTATCAAACCCATCCCCCTGCCCCGGCACGCTAACCCTCGGGAGCGGGGTCAATTGACCTTGAAAGTAGTAACCTGAGGCGAGCGTCTCACCGCCAATCAAAATCCGCCCGTCGTGCACCATCACGCGGCGATGGGGTAACACCACACCGGCGCTCTCTTTGCCATCCACGCGTTTTGCTGTCACGGTCGAGGCCGCTTCCGTCAACCCATACCCCAGCCAGGTGTCGATACCACGATCCGCAGCTTGTTGACTAAGCTCTAGCGGAATATGGCTGCCACCAAGCAACACACGACTCAGCTGTAAAGGCTGTTGGCTATCGAGTAAACGTTTAAGCTGCGTCGCCACCAGCGAGGCGTGAGTTACCTGTTGAATGTCGCGCGCCAACTCACCCGTGCCGATTTTGAGCTGCGCGCCACTGACCAACCAGCGATAGACGATCGCCATCCCAGAGACATGATAAAGCGGCAAGCTCAGTAGCCAGCAATCTTCAGGCTGAAAAGAAAAGTGCGTCAATAGACCCGTCGCTGAGGCCAAATGCTGCGCGTGTGTATGGGCGACGGCCTTAGCAGGCCCAGTCGAGCCTGAGGTAAAAATTAGCGTCGCGAGGTTATCTGGGTGGTAACTGTGAGAAAAATTCTCTTGGCGTTGTCGCTGGTTGGCAGAGAAGTCTAAGCGGAGGGTACTGCGAATATCTTGGCGAGAAGACCACTGCTTCACAGCGTTGGATGCGGGATACAACGTAGAAAGCTTTTGCGCCCTCTCCTGCTCACTACCGGGCATGCTGATGGCGCAAATGGCCCCTAGCTCCATACACGCCAACAACACAAACAGGAGTTCCGAATTGTTTTTATCGATGCAGGTGAGCACATCACCCTGTCCCACACCTTGCTGAGCGAGAGTCGATGCTGTTTCACTGACCACATCAGACAGCTCTGCCCAAGTATAGTCTCGCTCTGGCGTGCGCAAGGCCAGTTGCAATGGGCACTGCTGCGCCCATTGTCTAACTGGTGACAACATGAAGCCTTCCATCATAGTGCTCGCCTCTCACAGCGGCGATTAACATTGCCAGATGAGACTTTGCGACGACAGAGGCGTAACCGGCAGCTCACAGCCCGGCCAAGGGACCTCAAGTTGCGCGGTAAACAATCCGACGGTATCTAAACCTGGAATCGTCTCCGGCAGCAACCAATGGGCAAGGCGCGCCAGTTGCGTCAAGCCAAGGCTTGACTCAATACTTGAGCTGATCACCGGTTTGATCCCAAGCGACATCGCTTGCTCAATCAGCGATTTACAGCGTTCAATCGAACCAATTAAAGTCGGTTTGATGATGATCGCTTTGGCGCCATTGAGATCATGCAGTGAGAAATCCTCGCTGCGCATGGCGTGTTGCAGTGTTTCATCCCAGGCAATCGCAATGCCAGTGTTGATGGCAAAGGAGAAGCTGTCCCCCGGCGCTTGACATGGCTCTTCAATAAAAGCGATACGTTGACGTAGCGACGGCGCGATTTTCTTAGCAAATTGCGCCGCTTTGTCCGCGCTCCATGCTCGGTTCGCATCAAGGCGCAGCGTCAAATCGGGAATCGACTCAAGGAATAGACTCACCAAGAGGCCATCTCGGATAGGCTCGTACAAGCCAACTTTGATTTTGGCGACTTTCTCCCCGCTCATCCCCGCCAGTTTGGGCAACAGCTCATCCGGGTCGCCCGAGCAAAGCGGCGCGGCCTGAAAACAGCCCTCTGCCGGCAAGGCGTTGTCGAGCTCCAATTGCGCCATCGATAGACCAAAGGCCACCGAAGGATGCAGCGTATCCAGCGCCAATTCTTGGCCTAGTTGCCAGTAAGAAAGCTGCTCAACCAATTGCGCGTAGGCCTCATCGAGACTCTCCACACTAAAACCGGGTAACGGTGCGACTTCACCACGACCAGTATGACCATCACAGCAAAGCTCAATCACAAAGCCTTCCCGCACAGTCAAACGTTGCTCGCGCAGGATCACGCCACTGTCCATCGGCAGTTCGTAGCGGTACAGTTTGGCTGTTCTCATCACCAACTCCTTTACGGATTGCGTGGGAATTTATTGAAGTCAGGGCGACGCTTCTCATTGAAAGCGTTGCGACCCTCTTGGCCTTCTTCGGTCATGTAGAACATCATGGTTGCGTTGCCTGCCAACTCTTGAAGACCCGCCTGACCATCACAATCCGCATTTAACGCCGCTTTCAGACAGCGCAGCGCCATTGGGCTGTGTTGCAAGGTTTCACGACACCAGCGCACCGTCTCTTTTTCTAACTCTTCCAGAGGCACAACGGTATTCACCAGCCCCATGTCGAGCGCTTCTTGGGCGTCGTAAAAACGGCACAAGAACCAGATTTCACGCGCTTTCTTTTGCCCAACAATTCTAGCCATGTAAGAGGCGCCCCAACCGCCATCGAAAGAGCCCACTTTGGGTCCTGTTTGACCAAATTGGGCGTTGTCTGCGGCAATCGTGAGGTCACACATCATGTGCAATACGTGGCCGCCGCCCACCGCCCAACCGGCCACCGAGGCGATCACGGGTTTTGGACAGGTGCGGATCTGGCGCTGAAAGTCCAACACGTTGAGATGGTGAGTGCCAGAATCATCTTGGTAGCCGCCGTAGTCGCCACGAATTTTTTGATCGCCGCCTGAACAGAATGCTTTTTCGCCTAGCCCAGTCAGAATGATCACCCCAACACTCTCATCGTAGCGCGCATCCGCGAGTGCATGGATCATCTCTTTGACCGTCAAAGGGCGAAACGCATTGCGCACCTGAGGTCGCGCGATGGTGATTTTAGCAATGCCATCGTCCGATTTGTGGTAGTGGATGTCTTCATATTCGGCGCTGCAATCACGCCAATGAACGGGAGCGTAGAGTTCT
Organism: Vibrio sp. R10-SG3-ISO3; assembly: GCF_059834225.1. Taxonomy (NCBI): domain Bacteria; kingdom Pseudomonadati; phylum Pseudomonadota; class Gammaproteobacteria; order Vibrionales; family Vibrionaceae; genus Vibrio; species Vibrio sp. R10-SG3-ISO3. The sequence goes on from NZ_JCBDHE010000039.1 coordinate 78,252, forward strand.
TCTTCTGAGATACCGACTGTTTTAGCCATGATGATTCCTGTTTTGTCTTGTAGCCCAACCGAGCGGGGCATAATGTCTAGGAGCGAGCGGCAAGCGCAATACACTGCGCGCGCACCTGCTCTGCAAAGCGTTGGGGCTGTTCAACATGAACATTGTGCCCCGCATTCTCAACGCAGCAGAGGTGGAGCCTGCTGCGCTGTGCAAGTTGTTTAAATTTCTCATCCTGCTCACCGCAGACATAGGTGATTGGCAGGGTGAGTTGGCGCAGTGCGTCTAAGCAGTCTGGCTGCTTCGCCAAAGACGTTGCTAATAGCATCTTGGCCACCGCGGGGCCTAGATTATCACTGCGCTTGGCGATAAGAGTTTGTCTTTGCGCATCCTTTAGTGAACTAAATACGCGCTGGCGATACCAATCGTTCAATACCTGCTCAATCGGCTCCTCGTTGAAGCGGCGGGCCCATTGAGCATCACTGAGCCATCGCTCGTGGCGCTGTGCTTCGTCTTGCAAGCCAAAATTGCCGCCCTCTAGCAGCAAGGCTTGGATACTCAGCGGCGCAAAATCGCGCTTCACCGTGCCCATCATGGCAAGGCGAGCGCCAAGCGAATAACCCACTACCACTATAGGTCGCTCCAAAGAGATTTGCTCACTCTGCAATCTCGCCAACACGCTCTTGGTGATCTGTGCGCAGCAAGTCGAAAATGACTCGGTGTGGATGCCGACACTCTCACCGTGGCCCGGAAGATCGAGGCAAAGTCGATCAAACTCGCTCAGATAGCTGAGCGTCTCACGCCAGTCGTCACTCGAACCAAGAAAGCCGTGAAGAAACACCAATAGCGGCGCGTCATCAGCTTGCTGAATACTGTCTTTTTTCTGAACATCATCGGCAGGGAAGAACTGACTAGAGAGCATGGATCTGACTAACACATTGGCGAATATGACTCGACGCCTCACCCGCGGGCGTAACAACTTCAAGAATGAGTGCGCCACTTCCCTGCTTGAGGTGCGTGGCTAAACAGTGCTGATAGTCCGTCAGCGTCTTTGGCTGACGATACGCACGGCCAAACTGCGCCGCGGCGTGTTCAAAATGAAAACCGTGCGGCATTTGATACAGAGCTTGCTTCTCCCTATCTGGGACCGGTAGCAAATCAAAAATCGCGCCGCCATCGTTGTTGGTAATCACAATCACCACCGGCGTTGGCTCATGATGGAACAGGGCAAGTGAATTCAAATCATAAAGTGCGGAGGTATCGCCAAGCAGCACCACAGTCGGCGTTTGACGCTCACGAACAACGCCTGCTGCGGTGGCGATCAAGCCATCAATGCCCGATGCGCCGCGGTTACTCAACACCTCTCTCGGCGTCAACGCAGTAAACATATCCGCCAAGCGAACTATCAAACTGTTGCCAATAAAGAGCGATGCCTCATCGGGCAACGATTCTAACGACATGGCCACGGAGACTTCACTGAGCGCGCCATTCACATTGAACTGCTGCACTAGGCGACGTGTTTGCGCGCTCGCTTCTATTAAGCCCTCCGCCCATCCGATTTTACGGCTTACCGCTGCGGGCATGATCGCTTGGACATTCTCAATCCAACGGCCAATATCCACCTCGTGATGATGCTGTGGCAGATGGTTCGGGTTATTGCGCGCAGGGTGAGGTGACACATAGTGATACTCAGCGCCCGAGTGGGTAACGCACTCGGCTATCCACTGCACCAAACGTTTAGAGACCAGACGCGAGCCAAACTGTAGGACGCACTCGCAAGATGCAAGCTGAGAGCGAAAACGCGAATTTTGCAGCCATAAATCGTAGTGTGCCCAAGGCGAACTGACGCCTGACTGCGGATCGCAAAACACCGGCCAACCTAATGTGTCGGCTAAGTGTTTGGCTTGTTTGGCTTCCTCTACTCCCACACTCCCCACTACCACCACGCCTTTCTTGCCCGCCAGATTAGGAACATGGCAAGGCTCACTGTGCTGAGCAGCACTTTTTTTCGAATAAGGTGTGGATGATAGCGTCCACTTAGCCAGCTCAGGGCATAACGTATCGAGACTTTGCGCCAAGACTGGTTCATCCTCCACGCTGAGATAGAGAGGCTCAGGAAACGGGCAGTTAATGTGCACCGCACCGCCCTCGCGCTGCTGGCTTGCCATCAGGTTATCAACCGATGTCAGCAGCCAAGGATACGCCTCTCGACCCGCAGGGATAGGCAGATTTAAGCTGTTAGTGACATGGGTTGAGAACAATCCTATTTGATTGATCGCTTGGTTCGCGCCGCAATCCACCAGCGACGGGGGACGATCAGCACTGAGCACCACTAAAGGCTCGCCGGTTAACTTGGCCTCAGCAACCGCAGGCACAAGATTGGCCACCGCCGTCCCAGAGGTGACAACAATAGCGACCGGTTGTTGACTGGCTTTGGCCAGCCCTAAAGCGAGAAAGCCTAAACCTCGCTCATCAAAATGGGTGTGCAGGGTAAAATGTGCATTGGCATGGGCTTCTAGGGTCAACGGCGTTGAACGCGAGCCAGGCGCGACACAGACGTGACGCACGCCAAATCGAGATAATTCTTCCAGTAAAACACGCGACCAAAGACGATTTGTCACCGCTTGTGTATGGGTTTGTGGGGGCATTTACGAAGCCACTCCTAATGATGAGCGTTGACAAAAAGGCGGTGATTGATGGCCAAACAGTGACAGTAGCGTCGACATTTTTTTGTCCAGCTCCTGCCACTCGTGCTCAGCCACAGAGCCGGGCACAATCCCTGCCCCGGCAAAGAGCTGTACTGTCTCCCCCAAGACCAAAGCGCTGCGGATCGCCACGCAAAACTCGGCGCGTTGATGGCTAATAAAGCCCATAGAACCAGCGTACCAACCGCGCGCAAACGGCTCGTTTTGGCGAATAAAATCGATCGACGCCTGACGCGGCAAACCGGCGACCGCCGCCGTTGGCTGCAAAGCGCCAAGCAACTGCACACCGTTAATCCCCGAGTGCAGCGTGGCGTGAATGGTGCGCTTAAGGTGCTGCACTTTTCTTAGCCGAACCAAACGCGCCTCTTGCTCCACCTCAACATGGGAAGAAAACGGCGCGAGGCTTTGCACTATGTCATCCACCACGTACTGGTTTTCGTTGAGATTCTTGCTGTCATTGGCTAGCCAATTGGCGAGCGCCATATCTTGCGTCGCACTTTGCCCACGACCAATCGTGCCAGCTAAGGCTTCGGTGTGCAGCTCATTATCTTGGCGGGCATAGAGCCGCTCTGGCGTTGACCCTACGAAGCTGTGTTTGCTGTCTAGCGCCAACATAAAATGGAAGCTATGGTGATTTTGCTCATGGCTGGATTTAAGCAGTTGCGCAGCGCTGATCGCGTGGTCTAGCGCCACATCGGTGCGCCTTGCGAGCACCACTTTTTTAAACTGATCGTGATCGATACCGTGCAACACTTTGTCGACCAAATCATGCCACTGCGGCTGCTCTGGGCTATGGGTCATGCTCTGAACGTTGGCACTTAAAGGCTTAAGCTTGGCCACCTCGCAACGCAATTTGTTTAGCGCCATCAAGGTGCGCGATTTGTCTGGGCTGAGGTTGACCGCCAAAGACCATTGATCATCAAGACGAATCAACTCCACTTGAGGTAAGAAGAAAAACGACGGCATGCAACGGCGATTTTTTTCATCGTCACCATCAAACGCTCGCCCTCCCCATACGCGCTGATCTGCCGATAAAATTGCGTAAGCGGGAGCCGGGTCAACGAAAGTATGCCACTGACCGAGCGCCACCACCTCTTCACGAGTATCGCGGGATTGCCAGTAAAATTTAGGGAAAAGCGGCTGAGCATCCAGCCAATCGATCATTGAACATTCTGGTTTGTCTTCAAGAGCTTGAACCAGACGGGCGGTGCCATCTTCTGCTTGCTTGACGCGTTCTATCAGTTCAGTGACTGCTTGATGGAAATGGGACAAATCAGCCTCGTATGCAAAGAGATCATTATTCAATTTTATACCGCTACTCTATTTATTGACCCTACTCAAATCAAGGATGCAAGCAATGTTTTGCGAATTCCTGTGATAATACGCGTGCTACAAGCTCACTAAATAGCCGCAATCATTCAGATTTTTATTCTAAATAACGTTGAATTGAGTTACTTTAATAAAGAAATTCAATTATTTTTAGGTTGCTGCCAATGCAAAATATCGGGATGTCGTCAAAACTCGACAATGTCTGCTATGACATTAGGGGTCCTGTACTGAAACATGCTAAGCGCATGGAGGAAGAAGGACACAAAATACTAAAGCTCAATATCGGCAACCCCGCCCCATTTGGCTTCGACGCGCCTGACGAAATCTTGGTCGATGTGATTCGTAACCTCCCAACATCACAAGGTTATTGCGATTCCAAAGGCATTTACTCGGCCCGTAAAGCGGTCGTGCAACATTACCAACGTAAAGGTATTCGCTCGCTTGATGTGGAAGACGTCTACATCGGTAACGGCGTGTCGGAACTGATCGTGATGGCGATGCAAGCGCTACTCAACAACGGCGAAGAGATGCTAGTGCCAGCACCGGACTACCCACTATGGACAGCGTCAGTCGCACTGTCAGGTGGTAAAGCGGTGCACTATCTGTGTGATGAGCAAGCCGATTGGTACCCCGATCTGGATGACATCAAGAAGAAAATCACGCCCAAAACCCGCGGGATTGTTTTGATCAACCCAAACAACCCAACCGGCGCGGTCTACAGCCGTGATTTCCTATTGGAAGTGATTGAAATTGCGCGCCAACACAAGTTGATCATTTTCGCCGATGAGATTTACGACAAAGTGCTCTACGATGGTGCGACGCACACCTCAGTTGCGACCTTGACTGAAGATGTGCTGGTGATGACCTTCAATGGTCTCTCTAAAGCCTACCGTGTGTGTGGTTTCCGTGGCGGCTGGATGTTTATGACCGGGCCAAAACACCTGGCGCAGGGCTACATCAACGGCCTGGACATGCTGGCGTCGATGCGTTTGTGTGCCAACGTGCCTATGCAGCATGCAATTCAAACCGCGCTCGGTGGCTATCAAAGTATCAATGAGTTGATCTTACCGGGTGGTCGATTGCTGGAGCAGCGCGACCGCGCTTGGGAGCTGATCAACCAAATCCCTGGCGTCTCTTGCGTCAAACCTAAGGGGGCGATGTACCTGTTCCCTAAAATTGATACAAAGATGTACAAGATCAAAGATGACCAAAAAATGGTGTTGGATTTTCTGATCCAAGAGAAGGTGCTACTGGTACAAGGCACTGGCTTCAACTGGCCCAAACCGGATCACTTCCGCATCGTGACATTGCCCCATGTTGAAGACTTGGAACTGGCCATTGGCCGCTTTGAGAAATTCCTCTCCGGTTACAGCCAATAACGCGCTTCGGCACCGTGGTGTAATCAGCGATTCGGCAATAGTAATCGCCGCCGAATTTTCTTATGCTAAGGACACGACCCCGTGTCCTTTTTTCATTTCTAGGAGGTAGAGAAATGCCATCCAATCAGCCCCAAGAAAGCCACTTTTTCGCCCATTTGGCCCGTATGAAACTTATTCAGCGCTGGCCGCTCATGCGCTCTGTATCGACTGAAAACATCTCCGAGCACAGCTTGCAAGTCGCCTTTGTCGCCCACGCGCTGGCGCTTATCAAAAACAAGAAGTTTGGCGGCCAAGTCAACGCAGAACGTGTCGCGCTGCTCGGCATGTATCACGACACCAGTGAAGTACTGACGGGCGATTTACCCACTCCGGTGAAATACTACAACCCTGAGATCGCCAAAGAGTACAAAAAAATCGAAGCGGCGGCCGAAAAGAAATTGCTCTCCATGCTGCCGGAAGAGTTCCAAGAAGACTTCGCGCCTTACTTAGTTTCTCATCAAGCGCACAGTGACGATGCTGCCATCGTTAAGCAAGCCGACACCATCTGTGCCTATCTCAAATGCTTGGAAGAGCTCAGTGCGGGCAACCATGAATACGCCTTGGCCAAAAAGCGCCTCGATGTGACGCTAAAAGAGCGCCATACCCCCGAAATGGAGTACTTCCTCAACACCTTCGCCCCGAGTTTTGAGCTCTCTCTCGATGAGATAAGTTAACTGGTAAGCTAGTACTTTCTGTCTACACTTAATCAAAAAGCCCTAAGACGAGGTGTGTAGTGCAGGACGGTATCTCTAATGATAAAAAACTGCTGATGTTCATTCAGTATGTGCCGCTTACCTTAATGGTCACATTTGCGATTGTCATTGTGGCCTTAATCGTCAACGAAAATCGCTTTGCGCTCGAAAAAGACGTCAACTACCTGCGCGACAACTTCTACACCACACAGCGCAAAAGCATCCAAAATCGCGTGACCAATATTGTCGATCAGATTGAGTTTGAGAAAAAACGCACCGAAGATCTGCTTCGCCAAGACATTAAACAGCGCGTTGAAGAAGCCCTCGCCATTGCACAAAACTTATATCGCCAGTATGAAGGCCAACCCGAAGAGACCATCAAAAAGGCGATCACCGAAGCGCTCAGACCCATTCGATTCAATCAAGGGCGCGGGTATTTCTTTGTCTATCAGCTCGATGGTACCAATGTCATGCATCCGATTCTTCCCCAGTTAGAAGGAACGGACATGTGGGATCTTCAAGATGTCAATGGTTCGTACCTCACTCGAGACCTCTCCCGAATGGTCAGCAATCAACAGCGTGTCTACCACCGTTGGCACTGGAACAAACCCAATGCTTTGGATCAAAAGTTCGACAAAATTGGCTATGTGGCTCTGTTTGAGCCCTACGATTGGTTTATTGGTACCGGTGAGTACGTGGTGGATGTCGAGCAAGATATCAAACAACGTTTGATTGAACGCATCTCAGATTATCGCTACGGCAACAACGACTACATTTTCATCATGGACAGCAAAGGGGCGATGCTCTCTCACCCCAACAAAGCGCTGCTCGGTGTTGAACGCTTAGACGCTACCGATAAAACCGGCTTTCAGTACATTCAAGCCATTGTCGATACCGCCCACCAAGGCAGTGGCTTTGTCCGTTACCACTCAAGCCAAACGCCGCTCGGTAGCGAAGATTCCTACAAGCTCAGCTATGTCACCTACTTGCCCGACTGGGATTGGATCGTCGGGACAGGCGTTTACCTCAAGCCCGTCGAAGATTTTCTCATGGATCGCGAGCAACAGATCACACAGAGCAATCAGCGAGAGCTCAATCAGGTCTTGCTGGCGAGCATTCTGGTCTGTGGCATTTTAGGTTTGCTCTCTTGGGTGGTCGGTAAACGTGTTGGGCTACGTTATCGCATCATGCAAAAGCAGATTTCGCGTGACTTTACCCAGTTGCAAGAGGCCAAAAGTGAGCTGCAACATCAAGCCCTGCACGACAGTTTAACCGAGTTGCCCAACCGCACCTTCTTGATTGAGTTTATTCAAGAGGCGATTCGCAATGCCAATCAAGAAACACCGCTCACGGCGATCATGTTTGTCGACATTGATGACTTTAAAAAGGTCAACGACGCCTTTGGCCACTCTGTGGGTGATAAGCTGCTAACCTATGTCGGCCATCAGTTTACCGAGATGCTCAATGATCACTCACTGGTAGCGCGCTTTGGCGGCGATGAATTTGTGTTCTGCTTCCCACAACTGGGCTCAGTGCTCGATGCTGAAGAGATCGCCCATCAAATCCGCGATATTTTTAAACAAGAAATGGTGGTGGATGGCAAAGTGATCTCCACCAGTTGTAGTATCGGTGTCGCTATCTATCCGCAAGATGGCTTAAATCCGGAAGAGCTTATCACTCGCGCCGACACGGCGCTCTATACCTCAAAAGCCCGCCGTAAAGGGCGCGTATTGTTCTTTGATGAGTCAATTAACAAGCGTGTCCAGTACGAGCTGACTCTAGAAAAAGAGCTGAGAAACGCCATCAGGAATAATGAACTCTATATGGTGTTCCAACCGCAGATCAATCTGCAATCGGGCCAGTTTGAATCGGTAGAGGCGCTTCTGCGTTGGCATAACCCTGAGCTTGGGCATGTGTCACCGATTGAGCTGATCCGCAAAGCAGAAGAGATCGGTCTTATCCATCAAATTGGCGAATTTGTCATTCGCCATGCGTGTCAGCACATCATTGCGCACTTCCCCAATGGGCAGGATGCGCTGGGTCTTTCCATTAACATTTCGCCGAGCCAATTGATGGCGAAAAACTTCCTTGAACAGCTCACTCGTATTATTGATGAACAGCAGATCGACCGCAGCCGCATCACGGTTGAAATCACCGAGAACGTCCTGATTGATGACTTAGAAATGGTCACACCAATCCTTAATCAAGTCAGAGAGAGCGGTTTTGCAGTCTCGTTGGATGACTTTGGGACTGGGTTCTCGTCTCTGAGCTACCTCTGCAATCTACCGATTAACGAGATCAAGATTGACCGCAGCTTCGTCGATAAAATGCTGTTCAACAAACAGAGTGATGCGCTGGTCAAAGCGATCATCGCCATCGGCAAAGCGCATAAGATGAAAGTGGTCGCCGAAGGGATAGAAACGCAAGAGCAAAGCCAGCAGTTGATCGAGTACGACTGCAATTTAGGTCAGGGGTATTTCTATGCTAAACCTCTGTCTATTGAGGATTTGATAAAGCAGATTGGCAATCCATCGTAAGCTAGGCATACTCGAGGTTTAAACACGTAACGTTCGAAAGGTGATGTGCTGATGGATTTCAACTTGGACCCGGCGTGGCTGATGCGCCACGACGATGAACATAAAATTCGCCGTGACGATCATCGCAGCCCATACCAGCGCGATCGAGCAAGAATCCTCCACTCTGCGGCGTTTCGTCGTTTGCAGGCCAAAACCCAAGTGCATGGCACCAGCTTTGATGATTTTCACCGCACCCGTCTCACCCATTCGCTTGAAGCCGCTCAGCTCGGTACAGGTATTGTCGCGCAAATCAAAAAGAAGCAGCCTGAGTTTCGTGACCTACTGCCTAGCGATAGCTTAATTGATTCGTTATGTTTGGCGCACGATATTGGCCACCCGCCTTATGGGCACGGCGGCGAAGTCGCCCTGAACTACATGATGCGCGACCACGGCGGTTTTGAAGGCAACGCGCAAACTTTTCGTATTGTTACCCAGCTTGAGCCCTACACCGAGCATTTTGGTATGAACCTTGCTCGGCGCACTCTGCTTGGGTTGATGAAATACCCAGCGCCGCTCAGCCAAACTTGCTCCGCCGACACGCCACCGCCAGTCTCTCATCAACGGCGATTAAAAGCCAAAGAGTGGTCGCCTGCGAAAGGGTATTATGATTGTGACCAAGTCACCTTTGATTGGATGCTGCAACCGCTCTCTCAAGCGGACAAAACGCGCTTTAGCGAGCTGCGTGAAGCGCCAAGCGGCCAAGGGCACCACAAAACGCGATTTAAGTCGCTCGATTGCTCCATTATGGAACTGGCTGATGATATTGCCTACGGTGTACACGATCTGGAAGATGCCATAGTGCTTGGTCTGGTCACCCGTCATCAATGGATAGAGGGCGCGGCGAGCCAGTTGTCGGAGTGCGGTGAGAGTTGGTTTGAGCAGCACATAGACTCCATCACTGAAATGCTGTTTGCCGGCACGCACTTTCAGCGCAAAGATGCCATTGGCGGTATGGTCAACGCCCTGCTGACCAGCGTCTCTATCAAGCCGGTGGATGCGCCATTCGATTGTGACTTGTTGGCTTTCAATGCCTTTTTGGAGCCAAAAATGGCGCTAGCACTGGATATTCTCAAGCGCTTTGTCAGCGACTATGTGATTCAAGTGCCCCACGTTCAGGTGGTCGAATATAAAGGCCAACAGATCATTATGGACATCTTTGAAGCGCTGAGCGCCGATCCAGAGCGATTGCTGCCGATCGAAGTGCGCCAACAGTGGACACAGAGCAAAGACGGCTATCGCGTGATAGCCGACTACATCTCCTCAATGACCGATGGCCACGCTCAGCGCCTACACCAACAGCTGTTTTCGTCTCAATAACGCGATTAGCTACGCTCGGACTGCCCTGCTTCCATATAGTCACTAAGCTGGGCATTCAGGCGCGCTTTTTCTTGCTGTGAAATGAAACTGGCTTCAATCGCATTACGAGTGAACATGGCCAGTTCATCGCGGCTCAGTGCGTGGCTGCCGGCAACCGCAAGAAAGTTATCGCTCATGTAACCGCCAAAGTAACTGGGATCGTCAGAGTTAATCGTCACACAAAGCCCTTGGCGCAATAGGTCCACAATGTTGTGCTGCGCCATCTCATCAAAGACCTTTAACTTGATGTTTGATAGTGGGCAGACCGTCAACGGCACGCGCGATTGTGCAAGCGAGGCGACTAAGCTTGGATCATCACTGCAACGCACTCCATGATCGATTCGCGCCACATGCAGCTTATCTAAACTATTGGTGATGTTAGCGACTGGCCCCTCTTCGCCTGCGTGTGCCACGGTCAAAAAGCCCGCCTCACGCGCCTTGGCAAACACGCGTTCAAACTTTTCTGGAGGGTGGCCAAGTTCTGAGGAATCGAGTCCTACGCCAACGATCTTCTCTTTAAACGGCATCGCCTCTTCAAGCGTGTCGATCGCGCTCTCTTCATCCAAATGACGAAGAAAGCACATGATCACTTGGCTAGTAATGCCGAGCTTTTGCTGGCCATCATCCAAAGCGCGCGTGATGCCGTTGATCACGGTAGAGAAGGCAATACCCCGCGCGGTGTGCGTTTGCGGGTCAAAAAAGATCTCAGTGTGCATCACATTATCTTGCTCACAGCGCAGCAAGTAAGCCCACGTCAAATCGTAGAAATCTTGCTCTTCAATCAGCACATTGGCGCCTTGGTAGTAGATGTCTAAAAACGATTGAAGATTGGTAAACTGGTAGGCTTGCTTGACCGCCTCAGGCGTCGCAAAGGGCAGGTCTATTTGGTTGCGCTTAGCAAGCTCAAACATCATCTCGGGCTCTAAGGTGCCTTCAATGTGTAAGTGGAGTTCAACTTTGGGTAGGTTTTGAATAAAAGCAGTATGATTCACGTTTGTCGCCTCTTAATGACACTTTCACAACAAACGCTTTTCCCTTGACGAATTTCAGACATACAAAGAGAAAAGCGACTTGCACTTATCTCTTCGTAATCTGGAATTTACGGCTCCAGGTAGAGACTCCCACACCGTATCAGTGGGATTATACGAAGCACCGCAGCGCCAATGATGGCCTTACGGTGAAAACGATTGCGTTAAGCATATACCGAGATAGATGACTTTGCCAACCTTTGCTGCGGGGCAACCTTTAGCCTTGGTAGTTTTTCTCGAACACGCCTGGCGGCATTTGCGCAATCTGAAAATCGATCATCTTCTCAAACGCGGTAATAAGTGGGGTAAAATCCTGCCGAGGCTCAAGCAAACGCAAGATGTGATAGCCTGCCTCCACCGTCGATAAACTGTTGGCGCTAGGCGATTTACGAATGCGATAGTTGCCCACCAGATCTGTGGGGAGCGCCACTTTAGGCAAAGCGTGTAAGTTGGTTGAGAGTTGCCACATTTTATAGGCTTTCTTCCATGTGCCATCCAATAGAATCACGCGCAGACGTACCTTAGGCTCAGCTTGCTGGAGGCGCGTTCTCACTTGCTCATAGCTCTGCGCACCTTCACCGGGAAACAGTACCCAATGCTCGACGTTGGGTTCACTAAGCAGGGCGTTGAGCGCCTCATGCTCACTGAAATCTTCCCCGACGTAACAGCGACTATTGGAGAGCGAGAGCGTCAAGATGCGCGCGGTGCCCATTGGTCGGTGGGTTTCCGCTTTATGTTGGAGTATGATGAGTTCCACATGAGAGGATAGCGGCACTATCCATTGGCATAGACACGCTTTGAGTGATTTCCCACATTGAGTACAGTACCGAAACGTCATTTCCGCTTAATTATCCTATTGGGGCTCATTAGCCTTGTGTGTGCCGTGTTACAAACTGAACCCGCCGCGACTTGGAGCGCTTGGCACCAGGTCGATATCCTACAAGGTCAGTGGTGGCGGATCGTAACAGGAAACTTTACCCATACCAACCTTGCCCACCTTGTGATGAACCTCGCAGGTCTGTGGGTGATTTGCTATCTATTCCGCCCTCGCCCCTTTGATCTTATTTTAGCCCTGTTTCTCTGTAGCCTTGGCGTCGGTTTACTTAACTTGACGACGACGATGCAAGGCTATGTTGGCCTCTCTGGCGTTTTACATGGACTATTTGGCTACTTCGCCTTACGTGAATACTTACCAAGCAAGAGCCATTTACCAAGGCGAAAAAGTAGCGGGCTACTTGTGCTTGGCTTGCTGGCAAAAATTGCTTGGGAGCAAAGCATGGGCGCGCCAGAATCCACCAGCGCTCTGATTGAAGCACCTGTCGCCATTGATGCACATCTCTTTGGCGTGGGGACCGGCTTGCTCTTCGCGCTTGTCATGCACTTGCTCACGCAACAAAACAAAGACGCGATCACGCTAAAATAAGTCACGCTCAAATCAGCCACGGCCGCATCCGCCGTCTTGCACTGCCCTCCTTGACGCCCGGTCTTTGTGCCCTTTGTCTCAATAATTTTATTGATGTTCAGAGACAAAGGGCGCAGAATGGCCCACTTTTTCGCCCCCCGCATACACGCTGGGGCGTGGTTACATCACAACAGAGAACAACGTATGGGTTTTACCGATTTAGGTCTTTCTGCTCCGCTGCTTAAAGCCATTGATGAACAAGGCTACCGTGAGCCATCACCAATCCAGCAACAAGCCATTCCAGCGGTGCTTGCTGGTCAAGATGTCATGGCCGCAGCGCAGACAGGCACAGGTAAAACCGCAGGCTTTACACTGCCAATTCTAGAGCGCCTCGATAACGGCACGCGCGTCAAAGGCAATCACATTCGTGCGCTAGTACTAACGCCGACTCGTGAGTTGGCAGCGCAAGTGCAAGAAAACGTCTTCAAGTACAGCCGTTACCAACGCCTGACTTCGGGTGTGGTATTTGGCGGCGTCAAGATCAACCCGCAGATGATGAAGCTGCGCAAAGGGTTGGACGTGTTGGTCGCCACGCCGGGTCGCTTGCTCGATCTTTACCAACAGAATGCGGTGAAATTTGATCAACTGGAAGTGCTGGTTCTCGATGAAGCAGACCGCATGCTGGATATGGGCTTTATTCGCGATATCCGCAAGATTTTGGCTCTGCTACCTGAAAAACGCCAGAACCTGCTCTTCTCAGCGACGTTCTCAGCTGAGATTCGTGACTTAGCAAAAGGCTTGGTGAACAACCCTGTTGAAGTGTCTGTCGCCCCTGCCAACTCGACCGCAACCACCATCGAGCAGTGCATCTACCCGGCCGACAAGCGCAAGAAAGCGCCGATGTTGGTCAAACTGATCCAAGATGGCGACTGGAAGCAAGTTCTGGTGTTCTGTCGCACCAAACACGGTGCTAACCGCTTAGCGTATTACCTCAATGATCAAGGGATCACCGCAGCGCCGATTCACGGCAATAAAAGCCAAAGTGCGCGCACCAAAGCACTAGCGGATTTTAAATCTGGCGACGTTCGCGTGCTGGTAGCCACCGACATTGCGGCGCGCGGCATCGACATCCCACAGTTGCCTCAAGTGGTTAACTTTGAACTGCCGCATGTGGCCGAAGATTATGTTCATCGCATTGGCCGTACAGGTCGAGCTGGCGAAGTGGGCCGTGCCATCTCTTTGGTGGAAGCGGCAGAAGCGAGCGAGCTATTTGCCATAGAGCGATTGATTCAACAGTTGTTGCCACGCCTTGCCTTAGAAGGCTATGCGCCAGTGAACGTGCTGCCAGAATCGAAACTCGACACACGCCCGATTAAGCCAAAGAAACCGAAAAAGCCGAAGAAACCGAAAACGGAACACACCGACGGACAACGCTCAGCAGACAACGCACGTGGCCACAAACCGGCCAGCAAAAACAAGCGTCACTTCGGCCCAAAATCGGCGAACGGTGCAAACCGTGGTGGTAAACCCGCGGGGAAAAGCGGCAACGGTGCAAGAAAGCCAAGCCGTTCAGGTAACCGTCCAAACAAGCCATCCAACACTCAAAAAGCGCAATAAACCGGCGTTAAACAGATGACGCCGATGTGAAACGGGTACTCAGCTCACATCGGCGCTCGGTAGATAGACAATCTCACGTGGCAAGCCAGATTCTAAATCGCTGGCAGGGTTTGGTACGCTCACCCACTCTTCTGGTCGCATCGAAATACACATCAGAACAAACGCATCGAGAATGTCATCTTTCTCCGCTACTTTACGCGGCACGCTCGCCAGCGCTGAATTGAGCACCGCCATCCAATCTGGGGCAATGTGATTTAGCAGCGCTAACCGCTCTTGATGCCCCTCAACACACTTTTTATTCCACGCCATCGGTTGACCAGATAGCCCCGCAAAGGCCAGCTCGGGATGCGCTTCACGTACAGACAGTGACGCACTGCGCCGAGATCGGACAAAGGCATCCAATTCACGCATTTTAGGGACAATACCCCAGGTTTGTTTCGAGAACTTTTTGCCCAACCGCGCCACATTTTGCTCGCAGGCGCGCTCGTAACTCTCACTATAGACCGCCTCACGACAAGGTACGGAAAACACCGACGCACGGCGCCCTTTGAGCAATGCCCTCGCGGCCTTGTCACATAACCTATCTGGCTGATCTGGGGTGCTAAAGCCGATTGGCATATCCACCAGCCACACTCCAGTGCCCCCAATCTGCGCCGCCAGCGCGTCCAAACTTTCTTCAATCACGATTTTAGGCCGTGCATTTTCTGTCACTACCCAAGCCAACCAGCCTGCTTTGCAGCCATCAATTCCGGTGTAAGTCATGGTGGTTACCACTCAGAGACAAGTAAACGGCTTTTTACCCCTCGCACTTGAAGCCCCATCGCTTCAAATACCGCCTCAAAGTCGGTACACGCGGCGGGTAAATTGGGCAGCGATAATGCGGCTTCAGTGAAAAAGCGGCGCTGGCGATGTGCATCATTTCCCCACGCAACATTCCACCAATCTAGGATTCGCACTCTCGAGTCATACAGGCGTTTAACTGTTGGCAGTCGGTCACTCTTTTTCAGGTTTTCCGCTGATGTCGTCGGAAATAAGTTCCACTTATCATTGTTTGGCCAGTACGCAAAAGGCAAGCAATGATCAACGTGATACGCATCTGCGAGCGGCTTACCGCTCCACACACTGACAATCTCCGTCCCTTGACCTTTGAGCTCCTCAACTCTTTGTCGTACATCACGCGTGTCATGCGCAGCATCAATCCAGACCAAACAATTATGGTAGGTATGTAGCGCTATATCACGCTGGCGATTTAACTCGAATCGCTGCATCTCTTTAACCCATTGGTTGACGACTAAAGGCTCAATCCATGAGTGATACAAGCGAAAGCACTCCCACAAACTCTCATCAAGCACAAACTCACCGTAACTTGCGAAAAACGCGCCATCCAATACCACTGAGTCTTGACGCTTGCGACGAGAGGAAGGTGAACATAACTCAAACAAGCGATTGTCTTTACTACCTTGATAAATAAAGGTTACGGGACCTGATTTGATGGTCGCCAGTGTGTGAGAGAAGAGCTTTTGGATGGCTTTGGCGTCATCCCCCATAAAGAGCGCACCAATGGCAAAATCATCCGCCGCTAGATGGTTAAGTTGGTGCCACCCATCTTCTTTTACGAAACCCAGACCTTTACTACTATTGGAGTTTTGTTGAATCCCCATGCCTTGGATATCGACATCAATGAGTCGCTTAAATTGCCTGACCCAATAAAGCGCGACTAAGCCGGCTGGTAGCGTTATCTTGCCATCGGCTCTCTCCATCACTGCGCCGGGATGAGCATCAGCAATGCGTAAAAGTGTGCGCAATAAAGCCAATTTGTAGGTGGCCGACTTACTGTCATTGATCACAATACGGCGAACGGTGTTGAGACTTCCAGAACGATCATCAGGTAGAGACAGCACAACGGTTTGCCAATGCACACCGCTGCGTTGAAGAGAATCATCGCTATCAGTGACCAACTCAATTTGTAGCGCACGTTCGTTTGCGTAGCGCTTAATTTCGTCCACCGAAACAGGAAAGCTGTGGCGCCCATCTTCGAACTCACCATGACGTAAACTGATCACAAGCTTGCCATTGGGAGCAAGAAGATATGAGAGTTTCCTAAACGCGCGCTCCCGTTTACTACTCGGTATATGCATCCATACTGCACTAACTAAGATCAGGTCAAAGCGCATACCTAGGGTGAGCGTGTTCTCTAGCCCAGGGAGTGAATCTTTCAGCCAAGTGACATTCGGGCCCGTGCTGTGTTTGCCAATATCTCGCAGCAAATCACTCGGATCGATAGCAATGACCTCACACCCTTGTGCGCTACACCACTTTGCATCTCGCCCAGAACCGGCTCCCACATCAAGCACAGACGCGCCCGCACTCGGCCAATAAGCCCGCCAAGACTGGTGGACATACTCAAACGACACTGAGTTGTATTGCTTCGCTAGCACATCTGCGTGCGCATCATAAAAAGAGGTGGTCTGGAACATAATAGGCGCCGATCATCATTCTAAAAGCATGATATACAGCTCAATTGCATATGGCGATAAAGTCTTAGAAATGGGTTAGGTTTGGTGATTTACGTCACATTAATCCAGCAAACTTTTAATCCGGCGTACCATCTCCAATCATTGTCGCCATTCAGTAGAACCCTTAACACCCGATAGCTCACATTCGTCATCCACGAGTTCATAAGGGATAACCTTAACCGCGAGGTTTTCATCAAATCGAAATGGCGGTAGAGACTCTTTAGAGTGATCGTATGCTGGGTAGATCAGATATACCACGCTTACCCCGCCTAAATAATTTTGGCCATAAGCAAGCATTTGATACATGTCAGATTGACTACTACCGTACTTTTGCTTTGCTGTGGCTTGCTGTTCGTCAATTCGTTTCCACTTAGTATCAGCCACATCAAGTATACACTACCACTTACACATACTTTCGATACAATCACACTTAGAATGTCAACATGTACCTGACTTTAAAGACAATTATATTAAAACTAAAGATCACCATTATCTCGCTTCCGTCGAATTCTCTATACACTGAGACAAATACTTAAATGGAAATGGCCGCACCGTAGCAAGCTTATTGCGAATGTAGTAGCTCTTGGTTAGCTCCAGACAACGCCTCTTCAGGTACTCTGGGCCTTCCAGATGGCGTACGTGGTTGAACTGACCACGGCTAAACTTAAAACCACCTTTCTCGCTACCCACAAAGTACGCTGAATGCTCAGCATCATAAAAATGGCCGGTGAGGGCTTCCAGGTACTCGTTATGTTCCCCCTTTAACGAGTAATTGAACATGATCCCTGTTTGTTCAAAGTAATCATTGATCAGTGCTTGTTCAGCGTTTGAGCGATAGCCGACCTTGGCCAACTTTAAATCTTCTTTGTAGAAATCCCGCTTTTGAGGGCTCCTTTCCAGCATCAATCTGAGCTTGTCTACAATCGAGTCAGCAGAGTCGCCAAGAGAAGATAGATACCCCTCGATGAACACTCTACTCATACCCTGATGGTCACTCTTTTCCAGGTGACGAAGTACGTTGAATAAGTTTTCAGCATCAGGAATAACCGCTATATCTTCGTGCACTATGGTGCACACCTGAGGTTCATCACTGGACATATCAATCACATACTGTAGCTTTTCAAACCACCGTTTTTTTTCTGGTAACTGAATCCCAAGCTCATCAAAATAAAACTCGTCATGCGTTTCGTACTTAAACTCGCCACCTTCACACTTAAGAATGTGGTACACAGGATCTTGGTACTTCTCTTCCTTGAGCTCAACAAACCAAAAGTTCTCTACAAAATCCTGAATCATGAAATGGCCCAGCACACACTCTCGTTTAATAGCCAGTTCCTTCACCCAGGTATCAATTAAAGGCTGAAGCTCCGTTTGATTCTTGTTTGCACGCTGCGAGATGATCGTCGAGTTGTAAACACTCTGCACGACTGTTCCAGCAGAATAGAAGCTCTGCTTAGGATCATCCTGGCCAACTTCTTCGTATTCTTTAGCCGAATCCAGCACAACCAATGTAGGCTTTGCTTTGTCATAATTTTGCGCCTCAACAAACTCAACCATAACCGGCCACGTCTCTGCTTGAAGCCTTTGATATCCCTTGCTGCTCATTGAAGCATTGATGACTTGGATTCCACCAGCTGTATCAATTGCCTGATAAATTTTCTGATATATCTTCTCTATATCTTTCTTTTTGTAATGTTCACGCCAGTCCGCTTCTATAGGCTTGAGCTCTATTCGAAGAACATCAGCAAAACACCGATTCATCAGTTCGACAAATTGATAAATCGCACCCGTTTTCGTTTTTTGTAGTGAGATAGCTTTTTGACCGGTGATGTCGATAGCATTAGTTGTGAACTTCTTTTTACCCGGACTATAAATCATCAGGTTACCCTTTGGATTTCTGCGCAGAATGCCGGTAGCGTTATCAAACTCGAACTTCGGTGCTTTCTCTATTTTATGCTTTTGCTTGTAAACTGTTTCAAGTGGGGAAAAGGTCACCCCGTCTATATCTACAAACAAAGAGCCAAATCGCACGCTTTCTCTCAGGTCAAATTTCAAACATTTATATACGGTATGTTCATAAAACTTATCCGGTTCAACGAACAAATACGTTTCACCTAAACCAGAAAAGAACTCACCAGATGCAGCCTTACCCAAGGCTCTAATTAACAGTCGTCCCAACAATAATGCGTCGCAGTCTTCAAACCTGACCTGTTCAAAGGAAATGTCCGGCGAAGTTGAGTTAACCTTATTTTTCTTATCTACAAGTATCCAGTGGTGGTATGAGTGACGTATAAGTGCTTTAGGAGCAGCTTCTTTATCGACCAAACTAAGTTGCGCGGAATAGTTTTGCTTCTCTGACGTTTTAGCTAAGGAGACCTTGTACAGCAAATAGTTCCTGTCAAGACCTTTGAAATCGAATGTTAGGTCAATCATGGTAGTAAAACTGCGGCTCATCACTCTGTCTCCTTATATGACTCCAAGATTCCGAGCAAGCGTGCCATTGGTGGTACATTGCTCGAACCCGTACTCTTATCAATAATGCCCGGGACCTCAATTACATCAGCGTCGGAACAACTCGCATGCTCCAGGCCCTCCCCTTCATCGACAGAGAACCTTCTAGACACTACACTTCCATCACCTTCGTATATTGTGTTGATATACAGCGCCTGTATACGTTTATCGCCAAACGCATCGGGGATGTTTTTTCTTAGCTTTGATAGCTTGCTTTGACATTTTTCCAGAGTATTGTCGTGCACCAAACATCCAATGCTTAGATCCCAGTGCTTAGCATCCACCACCAGTATTCTTTCACCAACTTCCAGGTATCCATCAAACCATTCCGCACAACCCTCAGGCATAGGCTGAAGCTGGTACTCATGACGAGCGAGAATCGCTTTTATAGCTTCTTCACCAATCGCTCCCATATAAAGATCAAACATCGCTGGTGCGAGCACATATTTCCCCTCGACAAATGAACAGGCAAAGCCTTCATCTTCAAAATGCTTCGCTACTGCTGGATTGTTCAGCAACAATGGCAGGCGCGCCGAAACTTCCGAGACCTCTCTTGTACCAGATGCATCTACCGGGTCGATGAACATTTCCGTAATACCTTTCTCGTGCGAGAACTCAACCTGATAGTGATACTTGCCCAGGCTTGCATCTAGCTCAATGTAATAGCGCATCTCCTCACCATCAGGTGCACTATCCATCGCTGGTTTCCTCATCATCCACTGCCGCAGCCTTTCATATTGGCCTATTGCACTAGGGTTCTGGTGCTCATAGACACTGGTGATCAATCGCTGTATATGTGCGTAATTTCTTGCAGCTTTCGGGTGATAAGCTGAACGCAGCTTTTCTTCTACAGCAACTCGCAGCTGCTTTTTCACTTCTACAATCAGCTCTCGATACTCAATAGACAAGTACGAGAGGTCGCGGCTATCCATTGCCAGAGCTTCAACAAAGTCATCCTGAGCATCAAACATTATGGAGATCTCTTCCTGCTTCCACTCAGTACGACACATACGCCCTAATGCTTGCTCAACAAAACGGTACACTGCGTAGCGATAGTCTTCACTGCCTTTATAAGTCGCAATCATTTTACCGACAGCTCTGCCATTGACCTTTGAGGAGATAAACCATTTCAGTTGGCCTTTTACATCATTAGCCACGACAATGCCCTGTTCATGCAACATTAGCGCATCATGGATGTTCTTTTTAATCGCCAGATCTCGCTCATTTCTGAGCATAGAGTCGTAGATGTGACTACCAATTAAGCTCTTAGGTTGCTCAAGGTAGATAGAGTCTATATCAGTTTTGTTCTGTATAGGCTTACTGCCCTCAGAGCCGATGTATATCAAGTTATGCGTTTGTGCTATAGCGTACGAAGGTGAGAGCCCTGCCCCTGTGGCCTGATAGTTGGTGATGACAACCACCTTATTAGATGTAGTTTCGAGTTGTTCAAGCACAGACTGAAATTCATCGGTTCTGAACGATGCCGCATTGATGTTTTCGAAAATGCTGACACCGAACTTATCTCCGACAAATGCCATAAATTCAAAAAACTCTTTCGTTTTATAACTTTTGTTAAGCATGCAGAAGTGATATCGGTTATCTCGGTGTACTGAGAACAGTCGGATGGATTCAAGTAACTTATTTACCCTTTTTAGCCCAAATGGCAGGCTTTCCGGTTTATCAATGCCCAACATCTCGCATAGTTGCATTTCCAGAATCTGAGGCATCAGAGCACTACCTTTGAACTCTTGGTAAAGCTTCTCAACACCGCCCCAAGCAACTCGTTCTGAGATGCTCTGTACCGCTATCTGAACACCATTTTCCTTATAACGACGCTTTGCGTAATACTCTGCCTGTATCGCCTTTTTCTGCTCGTCATTAAGCACAATGAATCGCGTTGATAGTACATCTCGTAGATACTTTAGATCGAAATTATGAATCGCAGTCGCACTGGTCGCAGTTGCACTGATACCCAGAACCTTTGCTCCAGCTAAAACCCAGTGAGCCAACAAGCCTGATGATGTCAAAGCTAAATCGAAGGTTGATGCAACTACGGTATCATCGGTCTCACTGTACCTAGAGATATTAGCTATCTCATACCCACTGTCGTGAAAACTATAAGATTTATATTCACTTTCTACCTTGAAGCTTAACCTTGCAGAAATTAGTGACATGATACTTTTCGTGAGCTCCGCAAGCCCAAGGTTATTGAGGATCTTTTCTACCAGGTTTTCCGTTGTATAGGTGGTTAAATCCCCGAGACCTTCCAGGTTGTTTTTTAGCTTGAGAATAGCGCCCAGCATTCCATTGCAGAATGTTCGCACAAGTTGAGCACCATTGTTTACAAACTGAATCGCACTCTCATCACCTCCGGGACCAATTTCATGGCTACCTTCTAAATGGTTAGTTTTAGACCTAAGATCTTCATGCTTGAAGTTGATGGCATGAATGGACATCCTGTCAGACAGTAGGGTAAATATTCTGCTTTGGTTTTCACTACCTTCTAGAATCGTAGCGTTGGAGATATACGGTCTATATTGAACCTTCCATTTGCTTTTGAAGTCCTTTAAAGCAGCACGGAATTTATCAAAGCTTTTATCTACGCCCATAAATTCAGGAGCCCCACGGACTTTAAAGCTATCAAAGCTTGCATAAAATTTTCGTGTCAAGGCGATAATGTCATAATCAGATACAGTATTGATGAGATGCGTCAAAAACTCACCCTGCTGTCGATCAAACTCGTCCAAGATGAGCAAAGAGCTGTCCAGGAAGTCACTGACTCGGTAAGTACTGTGGATGCCATGCCAGGGATAAAGTAGCTTAGACGTAGTCATAAACAGCACTTGCGTTGTACCTTTTCGTATTCTTCTGGCCGGGAATATTTTGTCTAGTACTGTTTCTAGCTCATAGCTCCAATTCCCTTTCTTTCTCAGATACTCTCTTACCAGAGAGAAAATGGCGCCATAACGGCTACGTAGTTCTTCATCAAACGTATTTGAGTTTGTACCCGCCTTAGCTTGCTCCAACAGGTTGATCCTATCTAAAGCTGTTTTTATCTCCCGACGTTCACGCACTTCCAAAGCTTCATAGATTAACGCCCAATCACTATCAGATAACTCGGTGATACAGGTATCTTGTGCTGGTATCAGAATTACATTCTCTTTGAGCTGCTTTTTTTGCAGCTCGGAAATAGAGCTATTGCTTTGTATTCGATTCAGCAGATCTTCGTATGCCTCTTTAACATTAACGCGCAAGTTCGTCGCATAAATTAGTGTTTTTCCTGAATCGATAACGAGGTGTTGCAGTTGCAATTCCGTTGCTTGATAGGTTTTTCCTAGCCCGGTTTGTGCATCAACTAAAGCCAGGAAGCCTTCATCAAACATACAAGCCTCTGGTCCGGCTATCTCTAAATAGGTTTTAAGCAACGCACTCATAATCACCTCTAAGCAATTGAATCAGTTATATTTCACGACAATTACCATTACTGAACTTTCAAGCAATTCTCTACATAATTCGATCCTACACTAGAATCATTTGCATCGTTAGAGTAAATTAGTACAGTAAATTTTGATACTCAGGTGCAAAATGATATGGATACAGTTCAAGAAAAACGACTCCGACTAATAGACTTCTATCTGATGTTCTATGGCAAGGTAAATCGTGCTGACTTAATGAAGCATGGAGAAATCTCTATTGCTACCTCTAGCCGTGCATTCAATCAGTACCGGGAAAAGTTTGAAGATAATATTCAATTTGACGTGGGGAGACGCTGCTATGTCCGAACGCCTAATTTTCAACCCAAGTTCAAACATGATGCTTTTGCGGCCTTGAGGTTATTTGCTTGGGGTATAGAAGAAACTCTGCTCGAAACCGCTACATATGGAGTGCAGAACTCTGCCAGAATAATTGAAAACATATCAGACGAAATTCTGTCCCACATAACCAGGGCGATTGTAGCTAAACAACCCTTAGCAGTTGAATACAACTCCTCAAAGGGCAAGAAACCTCGCATCTATTCTCCACACTCTGTTTTTTTCGGCTTAGGTGCATGGCATGTCAGAGGGTGGGACTCTGAAGCGAATGACAGCAAAGGTGGTGGGCGCTCATTTCGAGTCAGTCGATTTGTCTCTGCAGAACCAGCTCATACCTCTGAGTATATTCCCCCAGAAAAAGACAAAGAGTGGCAAACTATTGTCACCCTAAGTGTTGCTCCTCATACCCGGCATGGAAACATCAAGAACCTAGCATGGGAGCTAGAGATGGAAGGAAAACCGATCCGAAACATCGAGACTAACGCAGCCTTAGCTGGCTATGTGCTCAACGAGCTAAGAGTAGACTGTTCGAACGACGCACTCCTCCCTCCTAAGGTGTTTGGGTTACAGCTTATGAACAGGCATGAGGTTGAAGAAATTGAATCTATACAGACGCTTGGGCCCGGCTTTTCACAAGTAAGAACAACTAGAGAGAAAGCGTAACTTTTTCCTCATAGTAGTTACGCTACACGTCTGGCTGGGTCTCTTTCCACTTTTCAATGTGAGCCTGTCTAACGCTGTCTAGAGTCTTTGAAAATGAAAGGCAATGGACAAAACCATTCCAACAGTTGCGATATTCTGTCTGACTTTTTGCACTCAAATCTTTAAGAAAGTCCACTATATCAATGGAAGATAATAACAAGTTCTGTTTCTTCTGCTTCCCTGAAAAGTCACTGTAGATGGATTTTATTTCATCAATGGTAGGATTTGGAAGCTGAAGGAGTCGACTTGCCAGGTCGGAGGCAAACCGAACAGCCGTCAAAAAGTCTCTCATTTTCCGTGAAAGTTTAGGCTGGTGGTGCTTACCATTGGCGAGAATATTCCAGCGAAACGAGTAGATGCCTGCTCTGCTGCGAACAAGATAGGTGCATTGTCGGGATGTATAATTTGGTAATGTAGCTGTCATTGTCTGCTATTTTGTACCTTTAGGTTGATAGCACACAGCCCTAACACGAAAAAAGGCCTGATAAATCAGACCTTTAAGAATGTGGCGGGAGTGAGGAATTCCACTTTACGCTATAATCATATGAATATTAAGCAATTTCAATATACAAAAATAAAAAAGCATTACATTAAGCATTACTTTTAGCAAAGGCTAGGCAGATGCTTAACTGAAAAACGATAGCTTCACCATCGCACTCGATAAGTTGGCTTACCATGACCTCAACACTCAATTAATCAGTCACGCTTTTTTAGTTCATCCTGAAAATTGAACTCCGTAATTATTACTGAGCCTTTTTGTTCAACTTCGTCAGTTCCATCATCTAACTCAGCTTCTATCATTTTTTTGCTTAGCTTTTGCTTAATGGCTTTGTATGGCTTTTGCAGCAAAGCTGCTGCTCCAGCTAGTGTTAGACCATTCTCGGCCACTGTTAAAGCACCAGAGCCAATATCAACTGCTACCTCAGCCATTTCTAATGCTGGTTGATAGTAGCTCAGAGCAATTTCAACTATTGAGCTGCCTTCTGTGACTGAAGATAGGGACCAGAGTAGACTATTAGAGTTTGAATCAACTGAATCTATAAATGGAACGTCTACGCCTTCAAATGCAGCCGAAAGTTCTGCTGTTAACTCAAAATAAGCCTCTAACTGTTTTGGAGTGACAACCCCCAACTCTCTTAGCTCACGAGCGTGCCCCAGAACGCTTAAGTTAACGATATCATCAACATATGGGATATCAGTAGTGATAGTTATGGTGGCTAACTTAGTTATCGCATCAAGTTTTTCAAGTTGCGGAGTCTGAAAAAGCTGCTTGTTACCAAAATTAAGCGGTAATGGCTTACTAGTTTGAGCTTCGTCAGACTTCAACGAGTGATAAACCTTATGTAATAAATGCTCAGATGCGAGATCTCTAAATTCAACATCTCCCATGAGCTTATTGAAGATTTCTTCGTTCCCATCCATTCGGTCTATAACTAAGCCACTGAACGCTTTCTTAAACACATACCGGAAGTCATCTAGAGAGTTTACAGCAGCAGCCATTCTCAGCTTCTCGCACCCAACAGCTTCTTGCTCAATTTGGTCGAAGAACAACTGATCCGCTTGATTAAAATCCGTACCAAAACGGTCATTAAGCAAAGCAACTAATTCAGACAGCCTGATTAGCTCTTCTCCCTGTTGCCCAGTGCCAACATCAGAAGGGCCTTTTAGCGCTTTCGCTTCACCTGTATTTAGATCAATTTGACCTTCACTGATTTTTTGTAATCGATAGTACTGGAGCTCCACATCATCTTCGACATGATAATCAGTACCACTGGCTTTCCTTGGTAGCTTCGTCAACAAGAAACGAGCATAGGTATACAATTGCTCCAAATCAGAGTCCTGGTAAGGAATAACTTGGGACAGAAAACTATACATGTTTCGAAAATCAACAAGTAAGCCTTTAACCTCTGATTGTTCCTCTTCCTCTAGCTCTTTAAAGCGTTCAATCGCCTTATCTAATATGCTATTAAACTTGGCGTGATCCTGCTTGCTTTCTTGTCGTTTAGGCTGAAAGTATACCTTACAAAACTCTTCAACTTCACTGGTGAAGACAATCCCAGACTCGTCAATTTGGTCTTGAAGACGATACAATTGCTGAGCATCCGTCAACTCTTCGTATGCTATATCTTCGTAAAAGTCTTTAAAGGCTCTAAATATATGTTCTCGCTTATTCTGAAAGTCCAGAACAAAGGTATCCTCTTTACCTGCACATGTTCTATTTAAGCGAGATAGCGTTTGGACAGCTTGTATACCTGAAAGCTTCTTATCCACATACATGGTGTGAAGCAGCGGTTGATCAAAACCTGTTTGATACTTTTCAGCCACAAGTAATACTTGATATTCGTCAGTATCAAATTGCTCTGGTAACTCACTCTCTTTAATACCACCATTTAAACCAACTTCGGTGTACTCTTTATCAGGCACCTTCGGATCGGTAACTGTGCCAGAGAAAGCAACTAACGACTTCACGTCAGAGTATCCTTTCTCTTTTATATAACTATCAAACTGTTTCTTATAATCCACAGCTTGAAGTCTAGAGCCCGTTACAACCATAGCTTTAGCTCTACCACCAATTTTGTGGCGAACATGCTGTCTAAAGTGCTCAACCATCACCTCTGTCTTCTGATATAGATTTGTAGGGTGGCGATTCAAGTTACGCGCTAGCGCTAGGGCTGCTTTTTTCCTTTCAACATGGGGATCTTCTTCGGAAGACTTCGCCATACCAAAGTACGCGGTATAGGTTGTATAATGCTTCAGAACATCAAGGATAAACTTTTCTTCAATTGCTTGACGCATTGAGTACTTGTGAAAAGGCACCTTTCCCGTTTTAGGGTCAGGCTCATTGAAAACATGCTTTGTTTTATATTTAGGTGTTGCAGTAAAGGCAAAGAAGCTGATATTAGGTTGCTTCCCGCGCTTCATCATTTCACGACAAACGTCTTCAAAGTTGTCATAATCCTCGTCTCCAAAATCATTTTCTAAGGCAAACTCAGAAGCAGATAGTTGAATACCATCACGGTTTAGAACACCTTTTAACTCCATAGCGCTTTCACCAGATTGCGAACTATGTGCTTCATCAACAATTACCGCAAAATTCTTTCCTGCAGTACTGAACTTTAAACCCTCTTCGAGACCTTGTTCTTCATTTAACTTCTCTATGGTTTCAGTTACAAACGGGAATTTTTGCAAGGTGGTAATGATTATAGGGGTGCCGTCA
This sequence comes from Vibrio sp. R10-SG3-ISO3, assembly GCF_059834225.1. Classification (NCBI taxonomy): domain Bacteria; kingdom Pseudomonadati; phylum Pseudomonadota; class Gammaproteobacteria; order Vibrionales; family Vibrionaceae; genus Vibrio; species Vibrio sp. R10-SG3-ISO3. Next base: position 105,121 of record NZ_JCBDHE010000039.1, read on the forward strand.
ACCAAGGCTTTCACAAGCTGACGAGTATCCTCATCAATTTTTTGAACAACCCCTTGCTTATGCTCAAACTGGTAAATAGTGTTCTGAAGTTGCTGGTCTAGAACTCGTCGGTCAGTGACAACAATGACAGAATTGAAAATGCGCTGCTCTTGCTCGTTATGAAGACTACTCAAGCGATGGGCTAACCATGCAATAGAGTTTGATTTCCCAGAACCAGCAGAATGCTCTACAAGATAGTTACGACCAGGTCCTGACTCATACGCATGAGAAACTAAGCTTCTAACGGCATCAAGTTGATGATAACGGGGGAAGATCATCGTTTCTTTAGTGATTTTCTTAATGCCTTTATCCGTTAATACCCGCTTTTCTTCTACTTGCAAATGCATAAAACGGCCAAGAATATCAAGGAAGCTATCCCGACCTAGCACCTGCTCCCATAAATATGCCGTTTTATAACCACCACTTTCAGATACAGGGTTACCAGCGCCACTATTGCACCCTTTATTGAACGGTAAGAAAAACGTCTTATTACCACTTAGTCGAGTTGCCATAAACACTAACTGCGTATCGACAGCAAAATGAACCAATGTACGTTTCTTAAACTCGAAGATTAGTTCTTTATGATCACGGTCATTTTTATATTGTCGCTTGGCATCTTCTACATCTTGATTTGTAAATTCATTTTTCAGCTCCATTGTTGCTACAGGTATTCCATTAATAAATAGAACCATATCTATAGATTTTTTTGGAGTAGATTCACTGTAATGAAGCTGGCGAGTTACACTAAGTATATTCTTTCCATACAGCTCCCAGGTGTCAGCATTCTTATGGTTATTCGGAGCAAAGAACGCTATTCGAATTTTCTTACCGAAGCACTTAAATCCATGGCGAAGTACTTTTAGCGTCCCCCTTGCATTTAATTCTTTGCTCAGCGTGTCGACAATAAGCGTCTCTAATCCATCACCATGAATAGCCTCTAGACTTGCCCATACTTTCTTTTGCGTTTCACGTATGAACCGAACTACCCGCTTAGGCTCTAAGGCTTTTTCAGTGTCAAAATCTGAGTTTTGTCCTTGTTCATACTTGTGTACATCAACAAGACAAGCTTCAATCGCATCTTCAAAACGTGCTTCGGTATGTTTTTTCATGTCATTCCTTACCCAACCAACACAGGACACTGGTTATCTAATTCTTCTAATTTCATGCCGTTTAGATCATCGTAATGATAATGGCGAACACTATGATCGCGCTTAATATAACCTTCACCATCAACAAAACGACTTGGATCATCCATACAAGAGAAAACAAACTTTCTTAGATGCAGTCGCTTTTTCTCATTGGTGTATAAGCAAATTATTGACTGAACTGCTTTACACCAAGACTCCGTAGATGCCAGCTGATCCACTAAGCTATCTGGTAAAGTTGAAGACTTAAACTCTATACAGTAAACAGACAGCTTATTTCTATGAAGTTGAAAAATGACGAAGTCACAACGCTTTGACCAAGGTCTAGCATCATCTTCTAGGAAGTGAAATAGTGGATCGGTATTTCCATTTTGATTCTTTCGATCAAGTTTTAAAGCAATAACCTCACCACTGAATCCAAGTCTCACCCTCTGCTTACGCTCTTCCCCTCCGGCTAAGAATATTTTTTCTTCCAGCACAATTCGCCCATTATCACGTTTAGTGATTTCATAAGCATTAGTATTGAGGTAAGAACGTAAGCCCCTGAAGTACTTATTTGCATCCACTGCCATCTTCTAGCTACACCTCGGGAATATTTATAGTTCTGACATCTATTTGACCAGTAACGGCAGCGGCTATAAGAGCTCTTCGGTATCTATCAAGACTAGAAATGGCCCTCATATTGACTTCTAACATCTGATCAATGTGTTGTAACTCCCCATCAATAAAATCAGCAATAGCTTCCTGTTCTTCGAAAGGGGGAATACCCACCCGAAAATCCTTTATGAAGTTTTCGGGGATACGCTTTTGACCACCAGCACCATACATTTCAGACTCGCCAATTTGTCTAAATGCGTAGCTGTTTGTCAAATAAAATAGCCACCTACTACTACAATCTAGTCCTGCTCTTAAAACATGGAGTTCAGTCGTTCCAAACCCTATTCCATTGGCCATGCCTGAAGCCAAAGCTCCTTTACCATTCTCAAAACATGGTGTTATTTTAGCAACAACAACGTCATCATCAGAAAAATACGTATATCCGTTATAAACGTCCGACAACGGTTTTGTCGTATCCAGTCTAATTCCACCGTATTCACCGATTGAATCCATTGCTACAAACGAAACAGGTGTTTCAGGATCTAAATGTCGAACTTCTGACTTAACAGGGTTGATATCTGCTACGAACCTTAGTCGTTTTATATTCCAATTCCTTGGGATTTTCCCTAGCCACTGGATACCTGTTTGTGACATTACCGCTTCTGGGTCAATCCCCTTAGTAACAGCTTTGGTTATAATTGCCAATCTCTGTCGCTTGAGCTTGTTTTTAACTTCTTTTTTTGTTTCAACCAAAGTATCAATTTGAGAGATCTTATAATCTAGAAATTTAGCTATTTGAATCTGCTCATCTTTAGGAGGACAACACAAAAGGCAATTAGACAAATCACTTTGAGTCACACTTGGTAAAGCCGTCTGAGTCGCAATCAGGTCGAATGGAATGGTTAATGACAAATAATAAATATACTTTGGAGAAACGTCGTTAGACACAATTGAGTAAAACATTGTATCCACTGTCCAAAATTTACCTTTAACATATAGTGGCTTATCAATTGTTCCCTTTCGACCAAAAAGTACCGATTCCCCTTCATACAAGTAGTCTGATGCCTTTCTAAAAGCCCCTCCAGACCCATACACAGGGAAACCATGATCATTAGGTTGTACTTCTACAGCTTTATAATCTCTACCGTTTTCAATAGAGGCCATAAATTTAAGTCGCTTTGTAGACCAATGCTTAGGTATAAGTTTTACGTTTCCTAAGCCGCTCACTTTCATTTCAGGATAAACATGGTAGTCCACTAAAGAACCTCCTTGAGCATTCCCAACATTTCCTGCTCAATGTCTTGTATTTCAAGAGCTAACTTTTCAATACTTTCAATTTCTTCATACTCAAAAAAATGTCGATTAAATGGCACTTCGTAGCCTACCTTAATCTTACTGTGGTCAATCCAAGCATCATCACGGTAAGGTAAAACTTCATTTGTTAGAAAGCTCTCACAATGCTCTTTTACTAGATCTAACAACTCGGCAGTATCAACCTTACCTTTTGTTTTCTTGGTCTCGTAATCCAATGGTAACGGTAGCTCGATCAACTCATTTTCTTCATCACGCTTACCATTAATTAGAATTCCACCAGGAAAAGGAACTTTTTCGAAATCACGAAGATCCGCATCAGGCTCTGGTCGGTTCTTACTGTCAAGGCAGGGCTCTGCGGTCGGATCTTTCTCACCAAGTACACCATCACAAAGCAGTGCTTTTTTCATCTCTGCATCAAATTTAAGCTCCGATGTTGCAAATACAGCTTTTAGCTGCTGTTCGATAACTTTTCGATTCTTGACAACAACACCATCTGCATAAAGAGCTTTCACTTCATTAAGTACTCTCAAGAGTTCTTGTTGCTGAGCTTTACCTAGGGCGATCTCTTCTGCAATTTTTGTTTTATCTTTGCGTTTTTTAGAGTTACCAAGAGTGATGAAGTAAGCCGTTTGCTTAACTCGTTCGATGCGCTCATCATTTACAATAAAGTTAAGACGTAACGGGCGCTCGACTGTAATTTTCAAGTATCCAAAATCTTGGTTATTAAAGACTTTGGATACAAATATAGGCTTATCTTTATTACGCTTTTTGTCCTTAGGACTGTCAAGGTTAGTACCTATTTCATTTAACGTACGTGTTTCGCCATCTTTGAAAGCCGCATAGATTTTGGTGATTTCAGCAATGTGGTCAGGCTCATCTTTATTACCTGCGAGCGGTCCCTCACCAAGTTTTTTACGTTTATCACCCAAACTCTTTTTCATCTTCCAAGCAAAGTCCGTCGCATTGATTAGTTGAACTTTGCCTTGACGATTTTTTGCCTTTCGGTTGGTTACAATCCAGATATAGGTATAGATACCCGTGTTGTAGAACATCTGATCCGGCAAACCTACGATTGTTTCAAGCATATCGTTTTCAATGATGTATCGACGGATGTTGCTTTCACCGCCACCAGCATCACCAGTAAACATTGGTGACCCGTTGAAAATCACAGCAATACGAGAACCCTCACCTCCTTCAACACCGCCTGGCTCTGGCAATGTGTAAGTTTCTGGTGGTCGTTCCATTTTTGCCATCATGTGCATCAAAAATAGTAGAGCACCATCATTAATTCTTGGCAGCCCAGGTCCAAAACGGCCTTTAAAACCAAACTGTTCATGTTCTTTCGTCACAGTATCTTTTTCTGGTTTCCACTCAACGCCAAATGGTGGGTTTGCCGCCATATAGTGAAAACGCTCTTCAGGATGCCCATCACCATCAGCAAAGCCTTCCTTCACCTTACCCGTACCTAGCGTATTGCCGTAAACAACGTTGTTTACGTCTTCACCTTTAATCATTAGGTCAGAACCGCAGATAGCGTAAGATTCAGCGTTATACTCCTGACCAAACAGTTCAACATTAGCGTCTCTGTTTAAGTCCTCAATGATTGTTCTCTCAGCTTCCGATAAGATGCCACCAGTACCACACGTAGGATCATAAATTTTAATAACCTTTCCTGGCTTGTGTAATTGCTCTTCACCAGTAAAAAGAAGGTTAATCATTAACTTAACCACTTCTCGTGGTGTGTAGTGATCCCCTGCTTCCTCATTAGCCTGCTCGTTGAATCGGCGCACAAGGTCCTCGAAGATGTAGCCCATTGCTACGTTATCAACCCTATCTGGATGAAAATCTACATCATCAGAAGCCATTTCTTTCACAACCTCGTACAAACGGTTTGCTTCATCTAGCTTCTCGATTTCTTCACCAAAACTAAATTTTTCAAGAATCTCACGAGCTCGCTTTGAAAAACCTGCAATATATTTGTTCAGGTTTGCTGCCAACTTATCAGGATCATCAAGTAGCGTTTTAAAGGTAAATTCAGATGTATTGAAGAACTTCAAATCAAATTTCTGGTTGATGATTTCTTCGATTGTTTCTTCTTCAGTACCCGCAGCCACAAGCTTTTGGTGATGAGCTAAAACTTGCGCCTTAGTATCTAAAAGCACACTATCCAGCCGCTTAAGAACTGTCAGAGGAATCATCACTCGGCGGTATTGAGGTGGCCTGTATGGGCCACGTAATAAGTTGGCTATGTTCCAAACTAGGTCACTATGCTTTTTGTACTTTCCAAGGTCTTTCATGTGGACAATCCTGTTATGTCATCAGGGTTAAGTAAACGGTGTACTTAACCCTCAAAAAATTCTTCATCTATGCGTTTAATATAAAGCACTTGCTCGTCTCGGCTGCCTATGTTGTATCGCAACATCAACTTAGCCAACTCTTTACCGTTAATAAGCACAATGCGCATACCTAAATCTTTAGCCGTTTGTGTGGCTGAGGATGTAAAATCGGAAGTGGTAATGAAGATACCCTTCTGCGCTTTCTTTAAGTTCAACGCCCCAAAGAAATCCCGTATTTCACTAGATCCTACATTGTTGCCTTCGGCATAGCGCTTAGCTTGAATGTATACCTGATCTACACCTAGAGGGTCTTGGTTGATGACTCCATCAACACCATTATCCCCACTTCTTCCAAGTGTATGAGCCATACCCTCATCACTTCCGCCATAGCCCATTGCTAGTAGCAGGTCGATCAGTAGTTGCTCAAAGAAGGCAGGGGAAACTTTACGTGTTCGAGACAAAATATCTGAAGCTAAAACATCATTGATTTGTTTGTAAGCAGCTCTGAGGACTTCATCAGGTGTTACATTATCCGCGTCGCTTTCAACTGCTGAGGTAGAGTCTAACTGTTCAGCCTTTCGATCTTTAAATGCAACAAACTCATCAAACTGTTTAAGGTACTGGTTGTCTATCTCTGTGGTTGGATCACTAATCGCTTTTAAACCACGTTCAGTAATTACAAAATGAGCTCGACGGGTTACCTCTAGTAGACCTGCTTTTGTGAGATACGTTCGAGCCCAACCAATACGATTATCGAGTACTGTTTGCTTACCACTTGGTAAGCGTTCATCTCGTTCTTCCTCTGAAAGCTCGAATAAGTCAGCTAGTTGATTAATAACATCTCTTAGCTTTACCTCTTTGCCATTAGCGGCTTTTGCGACCTCTAAGAAAGGGCGCATAAAGACTTGATAGTTTGGTATCATTTGTTCGCCTTTTGACTTTCAATCCACGCATCGAGATCTTCACGCTTGAAGCGCCATGAGCCACCAACTTTAAAACCAGGCAGTTTTCCTTCGCTTGCTAATCTGTATGCAGTTTTTTCGGCTAGTTTTAAATACGTGGCAACCTCTTTCAAGGTTAAAATTTGGTCAGTCATTTCAGCGTGTTAGCTCTCAGGAATTTTATGAGTAGATTTAATAATGAGAGAATATGGGAAAATTGAGGAATGGACAATGATTGTAGTAGGATTATGAGACTAAGAGCTTAATCACTGGCCAAGCTCAAAGCCTGCCTGATGAATTTTTCACCTTAGCCATAGCTTTAACTTACTTGGTCTCTTCAAGTATTGAAACGATTGCTGCAGCTTGTTTGTGAGTGAAACCCGCATCGATTAATTTTTCTGTGTTGACTTTTTCACTAGTTTCGACATCCTCCAGGCTATCTTGTCCAAAGACACCATTAGTCTTACCAGCAGATAACAGATGCTTGTTGTTCCACTGTTCAATTTGGGGTGCATACAGAGCCAATAATCCAACAATCGTCCCCAAAACAAAGATTATGTGTACTAGTAACATTTTCCCTACTCGCTTAAATCAATCTCTTTTCATAATGGTCGCGTTCAAAAAGAATTTCTACACCTTTTACCCATTATTATAATTTACAAATAAAAACCTTATATAACAATAATATATATTGATAAAACTATCTTTGATCATATTACACGGACCATTGAATATGATTGGTTGCCAATATACTTGTTCATACGAACACATTCTCAGCAGAGGACAAGTATATGACACCATCGATTTCGTTTTTAAATAAAGAGCTAACACGAGCTATTAGACAAGCCACTATATCTGGTCGAACACATCCTGACGGGACTACTGATAATGTCGTAAAAGCCACTATTGAGTGGGCAAAAATGATTGTCAAAGAACCTCATCTAAGAGGTATTGCTTTGTCTCATGTTATAACCGACGAATTCAGAGTAATAAGCAGTTGCCTGATCCAACAAAGTACCTTAAACAACCATTTTTTCTCACGACTGGTCGAAGAAAAGTGTACCCCATGTGCCCAACAAGTACTCTGTGAAGAATCCGAATTATTCCAAGGGATTTTGGAATCTCAATTAGGCAAGGATCTATGTATAACTGATCAAAATATCCATTATTTCAGATTTTGCTGCCTATCCCTTTCTAGAGGTGTTTCTATCGATGAAGCCTTTGATACTGACGGCCCGGATATCGATGGTCTCAAACTTTGGATGATGTTAGGGACTCTGTTCTGCATCACTAAAATTATCGATTTACCTGACGTAACCGTTCATTAAAAACACTCAAATAAGAATTCCTGCTGCTTTGCAACACAACGGGCCAGGATTTCTGCACCCTGAAAAAGGTAAACAATCAATGTTAAGACTACTACCCGCATTTATTTTCATTATTTCAGCTCAGGCATTTGCCGGGACAAAGTTGATTCGGGAAGACAAAAATAACCTGACATTATCGGTCACAGAGCAACTGGTTATGGGAGATAACGACACACTAACCAGTGCTCGGGCGTTAAATATTGAGCAAATAAAAAAATCCGCTTCAGACTATGCCGGCAGCTATGTTGAGACTGAACAAAAAGTCACAGATTCCCGCCTTACCAAACAACAAATTCGTGTATTAACGGCTGGATTCATTGAAATTGTTGATAGCAAAGATACCCGCAAGCTTAACCAGTCCGGCAGTGTGGTATTGACCACAACCGCGACGGTTCGTATGTCGCAGGAAGCCATTAATAATGGTCTGGAAAAACTAAAAAATGACCCTGAACGACGTCAGAAAATGGAGGTGTTGCGTAAAGACAATCAACGCCTGAGAAAAGAGCTGTTCGATATCACTAAACAGATAAACTCCGGTAAAGCACGCACTGATCTGATGGCTGCACGAAATGCGATTTTGCAGGACTTAGATAATAACCGTGAATCCTCACGACAGATTTTCGAAGAAGGCACATTGTTTCAGCTGGCAACTCTGGGAAATGATGAATATGAGCTGGCTAGGCAGGATATTGACAACAATGTCTTCGGTTTCATTCAGCATGAAGCACATATCAAAACAGGTCGTCCTCAATTTACTAAAAACAGTGATGGTACTTATAACCTCGCAGTATCTGTAAGGTGGAATTTTGACCATAAGCCAGCTTATCAGACTCTTGGTAAGTACTTGGAAGTCAGTCAGGAAAAAGGCCGTCATACACCTCCATCAACGATAAAAATTTCGGAATACCACAACAAAGGCAACAGACAAAAATTACCGTTTACCGAAAAGCTTCTGGGTTACATCACTAACAAAGTTATCGTATTACAGGTAAGAGCAGGCAGTAAGCTGGGGTATTTACCCATCGGAAATATGGGGGGATTCTTCAATGATGATGAATTTTTCTTCCAGTATGCCGGTGCGCCAGGCAGCGAGATGATCGGAGTTATGTACCGCAACCCAATGGTTATTCGCAATGTCAACGAAGCAGAACTTAAACAAATTACGGCGCTTACTGCTTCCGTAGAGATTTTAGACCGCAAAGAACTCAGAGGATGGAAATATGAATAAACATCTGATGACTCTGGCATTGTTGTTTTCCTCTGCGTGTCTCGCCGAAACCCAGCATCCAACGGCTACCGCGTGTATCGAAACTACCGGTAATGAATCTATCGACCGGGCAACCGCTAAAACGATAGCAAAAGGGCGGTTGGTTCTGGATTTAAACAGTGTGGTCACAGCCCGTAGCCATATAGAACAAGTGACCACAGAAAGTAGCGATTCCTATGACGTTACTGACAAGTTGACTGAAAACATCTACTCCAGCGGACAACTTAGATTGAGGGGTATTCAGACAACCGAGTCTTATTACAAAGAAATTAATGGCATTAAAAGTTACTGCGTCACACTACAAATCTAGGAGAGAGTCATGAACCGAATTAACGTTATTTTATTAGCATTTGTCGCCACATTAACTATGAGCGGTTGTGCTTCTTCACCTGATTCAGCAGACATTGCCCGTGATCAGCTAAAAGCGGAACAAATCAGAACCAATGCTGCTCAGGAAAAAGCCGAAGATAAAATCAGCAATGTACCAGAGTGGTTTCTGATGCCACCAAAAAATGATGATACATCCGTTTATGGTGTGGGAAGCGGGGAGAGTAGAAACATTGATTTCGCAATGAAAAAAGCGGATCTCAATGCCCAGTATGAACTGGCCAAATCATTTTCCCAGGAGCTTTCCGGCAATGAGCAAAGTTACAACAAGGAAAGTAACTACGAGATGAAAGAGCAATACACCCGCCTTATCGACAGCATCGTATCTTCTGTACCGGTTAACGGGTATGAAACGGTAGAACACAAAGTTGTGGCAGAAAATGGACGTTTTTCTGCCTATAAACTGGTGAGACTCTCTTACGCTCGTTTCTCTCAGGCAATGGAAAAACTGCATGGCAGTGATCAGGTAGAAGTGAAAGCCGCGTTCCAGCAGTTACAGCAACGCTTGCAAGAAAAAGGAAACAAGTCATATGAACATTAAGTTTATTGCACCTGCATCATTAGTGTTTTTTCTTATCGGGATTCATAGCGATATTAACGCATTGCTTATCACTAACGTTGTCGCCATCTTCATTCTTATCACTTTGATGTTGATGAGCAACCAGTAAGTCATAACAGTTCAGCTCTGAAGCCGGGCTGAACTGTTGAAAATACAGGAAAGATAATATGCATTTTCTTAAAACCAGAGCCACAGCGCTAAACCAAAACATTGCCGTTGTCGAATGGTATGCTGGCCGAAACAGAAACGGCTTACTTACAGTAGAGCTGCAGTTTAGTCACCGTCCCGACGACACTGATCTGTTAGCGGAGCTCCTCACCATTCAGCACCTGCTGTTTAACGTCAATGTTTTTACTATGCAGGTCGTACAGCCGGAGCCCATTACTCTGGAAGTCTCAGATAAACGGATTCTCGGGCTGGTTAACTGTATTCCTGAAGCTCCGCTGTATCAAACCAGTGCATTTTTGCGTAACCGGCTGAAAGGGGTGGATTTAAAACTGAATATTGAGCCTGAATGCTTCCAAGAAATAGAAGTTTCTCAACCGGATTTTTATATAGCCAATGAACCTGCAGAGCGTCACTTTAGCCATGTTGTGGTGAATACGCCCAGTCTGGATGAGGTGTTCATCAATACCCACGCTATTGATAAATACGTACGCCTTCATACAGGAGGCTCACTCAGCAAGCCGATCAAATCTCTGGTTTCCAGATTACATAACCCCAAGCTGGTTAAACTGGAGATTCCTCAGCATGTACTGCGACACAAGCTCATTCAGTATCAGAACAATGAAAACATTGAGGTATGGGGTATCCCGGAAGCTACGCTGCGGTTTTTAATCATCAAAGAAAGGCAGGCGAAATGCCTGAGAACCGTTTTCCGGAGAACTGCCAGACAATGAAAATATATCTTGATGATGAAAGAGAGGCACCAGAAGGCTGGGTTCGTGTATATTGGCCGTTTCAGGTTATTGAGCTTTTAAAAACAGGGGAAGTGACTGAAATAAGTCTGGATCATGACTTAGGCGATGACCTTAGGGGAACCGGCTATGACGTCATTTTATGGATAGAAGAGGCCGTCTATACCGAAGGTTTTGCACCGCCGGTCATTCACATTCATTCTGCAAACTCTTCAGCTAGACAGAAAATGCTGGCCGGAATAAGCAGCATAAAAAAACAAGCGGCAAAAAATGCCATATAAAGCGTTCAGTCAGTACAGGCTGAACACTCATAAAAACAAAATCTTTAGTGGTAACAAAATGAAAAAAAGTTGTCTGTTCACACTCGCAGTAGTGTCAATACTTTCCGGTTGTGCTGACCGGATGAAAAATCCATATTTTGCTGATATGACAACTTATCCGGAAAAGGTAAAGCTTAGCGAAGACCAACAGGATCAGGTGATTAAAGTCAGCTACTTATCCAGAGATTTAATGGAAAGTGACAACCGTGCAGCTATTGAGAAGAAGGTTACCAGTTCAAAAGCGTACGCTCAGTGGTCAGCAGGAAGTGCTGCACAAGCCGGCACCATGGCACAAATGACAACAGACCTGGCAGTCGGACAATTTGATTCTTCTGCCGGTGCAACTGCGGGTGCAGTAGCCTTTGGTGCAGGTTTGGTGCTGGGAGAAGTTTTTGATGGCAGTGAAGAGTACGCTTCAAAAGCATGGCTGCCGAACACTTATAATGGTGAGTTGATCACAACGAAAGAACAGGCTCAAAAAGCCCTGAAAGCTTTTTCAGAAAGACAGGTACAAAAAATTGCAGATACAATGGGATGGCATGTTGAATGCGCGATAGGCTGCGATTCTGAATCCAGAAATGTCTATTACTACTTATCAAATACTAACAGCCAGTCTTTGCATGCTGATTACATCTACAAACCTTTCGATATCGCGATTCGTGTTTCTTTTAATGAACTTGTGAAAGTAAAAGATAATGACCCTGTCCATGCATTGCTGGGTAATGATATCGGATGGACAACCTACGGACATAACTCTTTTGTTGTTATGTCTATGGGAGGAATTACTCTAGATGAATCCGGTAAACCAAAGATCTTCCAAACTGAAGATGGTAGAGATTCACTTATGTTGTGGCGCTATCTTAAGAAAACCCATATCGGTCGCGATATCCTGCGTACATTCCACTCAACGCCTTATACATTGCAGGGTAACAGCGATGACTACCCACACATAATCTATCACGACAACGTCGCGTATACCTTCAGCAGTAACAGCAATACCTTTATTGCTTCCCGATATCTGGACGAGCCTTATCTTCTAGATGGCAAAGCAATGGTTACTACACCACCGGAAATGCAGACACCAGTGGATATGGGGCATTTGAAGTAGCTGGTTCATCTGGTTCTAATTCAGCTTTCTTTATGCACTCTCATAGCATTGTAACGAGACTGTCCTTGTTGATGAAGAGATGCGTTGAGAATTTAGCGTCTAACCATGTCAGTCTCAGGTTAGACGCCCAAACCGACAAAGCCTTAATCTCAATCAAACGGATCACTGGATATTCCAAATGAAGAGCTGCCAAAACTATCATCAAACGCGCTACTGCTAAATGAGTCATCAAAAACGCTTCCAATCGAGCCGCTACTGAAAGGATCATCGAATGTAACATCCGTTGAATCTGTACCAAACATATTCCCCCCTACATCCATACAGTCATCAATCATCGGTAATCCACTTGCTGGATTTATACTGATAATTGGTTCGCAGATGGATATATCATCAGATATGCTCGTTGTAGAACAACCATTAATAGAACTATCGAATATGTCATCGACCGAGTGAGCAGATTCGCTGAATAGCCCACTGTGAATACCATCGTCATGAATGTGAGTAGAACTATTAAGCATGGCTAATCCCAGTCCAATCCCCGTCAACTCATGCATGTTAGAATCATTTACTCTGGCCGCACGTGTATGATCAGCTCTTTCGTTAATCGCTCGTTTATTCGGGGTATCAGCTTTCTTTTCACGAATAGGTGAGCTATTTAAGCTGTATTGCCCTGTAGGAGCGGACTTCAATAATCGCCCATGTTTATTTAACAGAGCCCATTCAGACAGTGTCGATATGGCTGCATCTGTAACAACACCATTTTCAGCGTCCACGTCATTCACTTTGTAGTGTGTTACTACCTTTTGAGGTTTTTCCGGATCGGTGTGAGCTTCGATGCTATCTTCACGCTTGCCTCTAAGTGATGCAATAACAAAGGCTGTTAGCCCAACAAATGCAATAAGCATTAGACCGATAAAATAAACATTTTGTGTACTTGTCATTATCATCCCTGTTGTATACGGTTGACTTGATTCTGCTCACTTAAAGCGACATATGAGCATAGTAGCAATATAACACAATCCATATCCCTGCCGATTGATCTCATCTCGATATAATCTTAACGCGTTAAAACAGCAATAGTGATTACTTATTTTTAATCAACTACTCCACCAGCTTGGGTTTCATTCATTGGCACACAAGACTTCCAGCACGGTGGTGTAAAAAATACTTTCCCCTATGCTTCTTCTGTCTTAAATCTATCTTTCCAGGCATGATTGATTAAATTTTTACTCCACCAGCTAGTCCACTACTATCAACCCTTGCTGTATAAGGGGTTTTACCTTTTATAGTGGAGAATAGGACTAATTTACAAATATTGGACAGTTTAAAGATTAAGATGAATTGGACAACACATTTGCTCAGAGCCCCCGCCCTTGGAAATGATCAGCTTAGCGATGAATGAGCTCTACTGATTCTGCGTGAATGAACCCATTTGATTTCCCATAATGGGATTTGAAGCATTTGAATTCCCATTATGGGATTTGAAGCACTTGAAATCCCATTAAGCGGATTTCAAATTTGAAATCCCATTATAATAATAATGTGAATTTAAATAGAGCTTTAGGGCGCTTGACGCATAGACATTAAAAACAAAAAGCCACCTCTCATTAGGCGGCTCATCTTTGTCGAAAGTGAAAAGCTAAATCTTTACAGGAACCTTTAAGAAATATTGGGAGTTCCCACTCCGAGTTCTACGCTGAATTACACCTTCGCTTGAAAGTTTGGTCAGAGCTTTTCCTATCGAAACACTAAACCGTGTTTCTGCGTTTAAGTGCTCACAAACATCCGTTGATTTCAACCACCTCCCTTCAAGGTTCGATGCATTTTCATCATGGAGAAATTTATCAACAATAATGTGATACCAGGATCCCTTATCGTTGTATCGTTCGGTCACTCGCCTAACCTTTTCTTGTTCATGTTTATCCATCATCCAGCCATATCCATCCAAATACATCGCTTTTATCTCTAACCAAAATTGTTTCAACTTTTCTGGATGGTTATGGATAAGGCGTCCTGTCCCGTTGTATTCCCAACCTAACAACTCGTTAACTCTTTCCATATCGATAGGGCTAGAAATTTCAATAACACCATAACGGCTATTCCCCGTATCATCTTTCAAGAAATCGACCCCATTAACCGTCGCGATAAAATGTGTTTTTCTTTTTTTCTTTACTGGATCTTTAATAAAAGGGGGACGTACCGTATCGATTTCGTTAGTAAGAAATGCCTTGATTGTACCTTGAACAGTATTGCGACCTTTTGTCGTTCGCTCTAATTCACCCAGTTCGACAATCCATGAGCATATCGCTTGGAGAACACTGTCCTTGTTACTTGGATTCAGCTCTGCTCCCTCAAGAAAGGAGCGAGGTACAACATTAGCAATTCGACCAATGAACGCGGTTTTCATGCAAGATTGATCTCCTTGAAGAACTGGCGTCAATTTGCTGCTAAACCTCGGCTCATACAAGGACGCAACACAACCAGTCAACCAACGAGACATTACTATGTAAGCAACTTCAAAGTTTGCTGGGTTCATACATTGAACAATGTCTTTTAGTCGATGAATGCCATCCCATTGAGCAGTATCCAACCAGTCCTTCACCGGATGATACGTATTAAGCTCTGCTAAAGCTGATAGATGATCATCGAGAGTTTGCTTTGGTAGACTACAAATCGACATCGCGGAGATTATCTTGCTCCGGGCAGAATCAAGCGATGAACAAAGGTTTTCATTTTGAAAGATCTCTCTATCTAACGTCATCTCGTTAAACACAGCTTTCATCTCTAACTGACCCAGTAGTACCGATAAATTACCAGCTGTATTCAAAAGCTGTGGTTCTTTACTTGATCTAATTCGAACATGTGGAAATTCTAAAGAAACAAGATCACTAAACTCTTTATTATCAACAGAGGTCTTTAACTGCACGACATTGGTTGGTTTAGGTACTTTTTTCATTGATACCCATCCTTAAACTCTTCCAACATCAATGATGTTTTTTGGGCCCAATAAATTTTTCTATTGTGAAGATCGATGTCTGGAAAGTGTTTGGACAAAGATCTGATAGCCTTACAAACATCTCCACTAAATGAACGGATAACCAAAAAATCAAATTTATCGATGCAAATCCCAGTAGCACAAGGATCACTAATATGATGAGAATAATAACGCTCTATACCGTCCATTGCGGTCAGTATGTAAGCACCGGCACATCGACTCTTTGATTCAGGAGGTAGCCATGCTCGCCCCTGACGCTTATAACCATATTGAGTTAATAAATCTAACCATACGTAGCCAGCATTAACCGCGTCAATTATCGATACCTGGCCAGTTAACCATTTCCCTATATAAGTTGGTTTAATACGATTTGCTTGATCCTCTTCAAGTATTTGAATCTTCTTCTTTTGTTCATCATCAAAACTTATCGCTTGCTCAATTAAACGTGAATTACCAAGCTTTAATGATTCACCGAAATTAACGTGATTAAAATATTGGCCACCAGCATACCGAGTAGGCAAATACATAATTTGCTGAGGACGATTTGAGCAATCATCAGTTTCAAAACAGTAAGCCAAGTAAGTTTGTGCTAGTTGCCATTCATCATGAGGTACTCCATCGGCAAGCTCGATATAAACTCGATACCGGTTCCCTTTACCAGCTTGCTGATAACTCGCTGTTGTGTGAATGATATAAGAGCTGACATCAAGGCTATGCAAAGTCTCTCTTATCGTTTCTAACGTGCGTTGG
Organism: Vibrio sp. R10-SG3-ISO3; assembly: GCF_059834225.1. NCBI lineage: Bacteria > Pseudomonadati > Pseudomonadota > Gammaproteobacteria > Vibrionales > Vibrionaceae > Vibrio > Vibrio sp. R10-SG3-ISO3. Next base: position 121,163 of record NZ_JCBDHE010000039.1, read on the forward strand.
GTCTCATCAAGATCTAAACGTAATAACGTAAAGTTATTATGCGCTGCAATCGCTTCTAAGCGCTTACTCTGGCAATTACTAGCTGTTACAACCTGGCTTTGTTTTTTGGCTTCTAGAGCGCAGGTGGCTTTAATTTTCGGGGGATTTCGTATTAAGTCTACAAGTTGATTCCAGTCAATCAACTCAAATCCTTTTGTTTGATAAATATTTTCAATCAATAAATACATATATCTACCACTTTACCGGATACAAAAAAATGAAAATACGAGCACTAAAATAGGCGATAACACATGAATGAATTTTTGAGACTAATGTTTAACCCCAAACGCACATATGAGTTCAGCTTAACGATCCGAAATCACTAGATTTAAGGCAAGATTCATCCCTACGGATGTACCGCATATTTCACATAGTTAACATTTGAGAAATGCCTATCGACTTAGGAAGAGTTAGTGGCTCGTAACTTTATTAATAATGGACTAACGAACGTGGTTCACTGTTGAACAACTTGTCTTTGTTCCATTCGTTGCTGTTTCCAAGCTTCACATTCGGATTTTAGCCAACCGATGCTATTAGGCCCGATTTCTATTGATGATGGAAACAAGCCCTTTTCCATCCAGTTGTAGATAGTTTGGCGAGAACGCGCTCCAGTAAAAGCTAATACTTCAGGAAAGCGTAAGATAGGATCAATTTTTAACGAATCGTTGGTTTCAATGTTTGTCATGGTTTCCCCTTGTCATGTTTGTACTTCATTAGACAAAGGGAAGCTTATAAGACTGTTCGATAGTAATGTGGAAAACAAGAATAGTTTTCCAGAAAAGTTCTATTTTTCGAAATTACCACCTAACCAATTTTGAAGAGTTTCCGGAGTAATGTTCAAAGGAGGAATCTTACTTTGCGCCAAATAGTTATTCACACGTACAAGTTTTTCCTTCCATGATTTAGCCATCAGTAGTTTTTCTCTTAATTTGGAATCAGCAGCTATTAATGAAACTATCATCTGCGTTTGTTTCACTATTGTTCTGGCCTGCGGTTTTTTAGTATGAGGCATTTTTTTATTGACTTGATCCAACTCAGAAATCGTCACGACGTTGACTTGATCTTTAAACTTTAACTCAATCAGTTTTTTTAGCTCTGATGCAAAAATGACAATATCTTCTGAGCAAATTTTTTTACCCTTAAGACTCCCCAACCAGTGGTGATTAGTATTTGGCAGTCGGCAAAAGTCAAACTCGTCAGAATCAACACCAACAGAAAACAAGTCTATAAATGAATCTGATGAAGATGGGATAAGCCCCCAAAAGCCTTTAGGGATAATCGGAATTGTGAACAGCATATAATCTAGACCATCACGTTCAACATTCCAGCCTTCAGCAACTTCCTGTTCAGGTAATAAAATCTTGGACAATGGCTCATCAACTTGCCATGACAAAGGGAAAAGCCCACTGAAGTACTCTCCATCTTCCAATGGAACTAAGTAGCTGTCACAAAAAACCTTCAAATTTGATTCGAGTTCATCCGTTATTTGACTAACGACATCATCAGATAATTCACTTTGATTAATTTTTTTCTTTAGCTCCTCATCTTCGACGCCAATACTTGCCTGTAATGACATATACGACTCTATATTTTCATCGTTCTCCACTGAGGAGCCCAAATTGATACAAGTGAGAATCACTCCCTCGGTTATCAAATCTTCAATATCTTGATTTTCAATAGATTGTTCTAATACTTCGCTAAGGAATCTAGCCGCACGAGATATCGAACATTTTTGAAATGGTATCAAAATAGTTTTTCCATTTCCTTTTGAATCGCTCACTCTTAACTCCTTTAAATACCCTTAAGAAGAGCATCCATTGGTTATGCCCCCCTCAATTAAAAATTAGAAATTGATAGTTTTCAAACCACTTTCAATTGTCGTAAACCTGTTACGGATAAAGTTCCAAAGCTAGCCTGATCTATATGCTCACTCCACCAGTTCATTAATGGTTTACGTTGTTCAAAATAACTCGTACGGTTATAAGCTTTACGAATAGAGTTCTTATCGGTATGTGCAAGTGCCGCCTCTATCACATCAGCATTGAATCCCTGCTCATTTAAGGTCGTTGATGCTAGAGAACGTAAACCGTGTGCAGTGGTCCGTCCTTTAAAGCCAATTCGGCTTAAAGCTTTATTAATGCTTTCTGCATCTGTCGCTTTCTTTGGATCACGAATGGATGGAAAAACAAAATCCCGATGACCACTGACAGGTCTAACAACATCAAGAATGGCTAATGTTTGTTCAGTAAGTGGTATTTGATGCTCTTTATTCATCTTCATCCGGCTAGCTGGTATCGTCCACACAGCATTCTCAATATCAATTTCAGACCAACGCGCTCCGGCCGCTTCATTAGGACGGGTCATTGTATGAAGTTGCCACTCAATAAGACATTTTGTTGTTATCGCCATATTTGCACGTGACACTGTTTGAACTAACTCTGGCAACTCATCAGGCTTTAATGCAAGCATATGTTTTACTTTTGGTTTTCGGAATACTTCTTTAATACCACTTAGGGGATTCGCATGAATAAGACCAGCATTGACCGCGTAAGTCATGACTTCATTCATAAGTTGTGCAGTACGTTTGACCGTTTCAAGATGACCGCTTTGTTCTACAGGCTTTAGTGCTGCTATAGCCATAGGTGCCGAAAGCATAGTTACTGGAATAGAACCAATTTCAGGAAACGCATAAAGCTCAAGCTTGCGCCAGTTACCTTCTATCGTTTTTTCTTTGATTCTATTTCTCTTAGTATCCATCCATAGCGTGGCCACCACTTTAAAAGTATTGTTTTGTTCACTGGTGGTTTTTGCTTTTTGTTCAGCTTTAACCAGTTGAGGATCTATACCTTCTGAAACTAGTTGTCTGATCTCAGTAGCTTTATCTCTAGCATTGGCAAGTGATACATCAGGATATGATCCAATTCCTGTATACGTAGGCTTTTGAGTTGTCGGTTTGATATACCGACATTCCCAAGCTTTTGAACCCCCCTTTCGTATATGTAGATAAAGCCCACCACCATCACCAAGACGGTATGACTTATCTTTTGGCTTTGCACTTGCAACTTCTTTAGCAGTTAGTTTTGCCATATCCACTCCCAAAAGTAATGCTTTTAGAGGTTCAATCCGGTTCCTTAAATTTTGTGTAATGCATCTTATGTGAATTTCTATTTATCATATAGTTAGCATGCTCAGAAACCGATTCCAATTCTGCTCCTATAAGCATAAGTAATGCTAATTTGAGCCCTAAAAGTAATGCTATTTCTGAATACAGTATAAAAGCATTACTTTTGGCATTACAGAAAAAGTTGGTTTGGGATAGACACGATTAGGCAGGATTTGACAATAAGTAATTGTTTTTAATGAATTTTAGGCAAGAAAAAAGACGCCCTTGGACGTCTTTTAACATGAATGTGGCGGTGAGTGAGAGATTCGAACTCTCGATACGTTGCCGTATACACACTTTCCAGGCGTGCTCCTTCAGCCACTCGGACAACTCACCGAATCAAATTGTGGTTGGTGTTGCTCACCAACGAGGCGCTAATTTAATGATTCTATTACCTTAGGTCAAGACCCATTCCCAAAAAAAGCCAAGTCATTGGGTTTGTTTGGCTACTTATTGGGTTAAGTGGTTAAGGTTCATGCAATTACGCGCGTTGGTAGTAACCCGGAACGCGGAACCACTTGCGGCATAGGTCGAGAAAATAGCCGTACAACACACCCATACCACATGAGATGACAGCGTTCGAGGCAACGGCCGTCATGATCTGATCGGTGGATGCCCCCACGGCCAGAAGAATGCCGGCATAGACTGGGGATTGAAACAGCACGTAAGCCAGCAAGTCTGAGACGCTTTTCATTGCACCTGATGGCGATAGTCGTCGCCCTTGACGCAACACAAAGTCACGAAACACGCCATAAGGCCATGCGATAGCGATGTTGACGGGAATAGACAGCGTTCTTGATGCAAGAGACTGCTCGAATGTCATACCAGAGATAAAGATCTCAATGATCATTCCGGAAATAAAGCAAAACACGACCATTGCAAAGGTATCTGCAGCGGCATGACGAATACAAAACGGCGCTCTAGGCCTCATTTCACTCACCAAACAATAAACTAATACAACACACAAACAACAACACATACAACTAAGATAAAAATATCACCCAGTTGATGGCGCTATTAGAACAGTAAATTTGCAGTCTTTGATCTCGAATTTAAGTAAGCTTGGTCAATAACCCACCAAATAGTGTGAGCAAGGCAGCATTTTTCACTACCTTTCTGACCTTTGTGTGTTTTCTGAGCAAAACGAGCATTCAGGTAGTATTGAGGTGAATGTGGCAGCCAATTCTAGATGTTCCGACTCGCTTCAACGGCGAGAGTATCCAAATCGATTTGGCTTGGCGTACGCTTGGCTTCTATGTCACCGTGAAGGTTGTCGATGGCTTGACGTAAGTTGGCACTTTTCGACGAGTCGACACTTGCTTGAATCGCTTCAACGCAGGTCAGTGCTTCTTCAAACTGTTGATTTTCAATCGCTACGAACAAACTCACCAGTGCTTTCTCTAACTCTTCTTCGTTTGAAATGACTGCGCTCATTGAACCATACAGACGATGAGTAAACTGGAACAGTGTGTCGTCAAGCTCGGTTTCATCGATGGGTTTGGAGATAATGGCGTCCACACCTGCGGCGTACATTTTGTCTTGTGTCTCTTTGAACAGGTCGGCCGTACAGCCAAAAATCAAGGTGCTGGCATGGCCATCGGGGAGCGCTCGAATCGCTGTGGTGGACTCGATCCCATCCATTACGGGCATGTGGTTGTCCATCAACACTAGGTCATAGTGGGTTGAGCCAATCGCATCAATGGCTTTTTGACCATTATCGACACAATCACACGTAAAGCCTTTATTGGCCAAAAACGTGCTCATGATCACGGAGTTGGTGCGGTTATCTTCCACAATCAGCGCTTTGAGCCCTTTGTAGTCCACTTTGCACCGCTGAGCCATTTCGACAGGTTGAATGTCACTGATGGCCATTTCGATGCTGATGTGAAAGCTCGAGCCGATCCCTACCTCACTGGTTACGCTTACTTCGCCGTTCATCAGTTCACAAATCTGTTTAACAATAGAGAGGCCAAGCCCTGTTCCACCGTAACGTCGTGTCGTTGAAGACTCTGCTTGCTCAAAAGGATTAAAGATCTTCCCTTGCGCTTCTTTGGCGATGCCGATTCCCGAGTCTCTGACCTCGACGTTGAGGTAGTTCTTCCCATCACGCTTTTGTTCACTCAAATGCACTTCCACGTAGCCGCGAGATGTAAACTTCACCGCGTTATTGAGCAAGTTAAATAGGATCTGCCTTAGACGCGCTTTGTCGGCGCAGTACCAACGCCCATCCGGTACGTCACTGTGCACGGTTAACTTGAGTCCTTTTTCATTACACAGGGTGTAATAGACGCTGTTTACGCTGCCGATGATCGATTCAAGCGGGAAAGGATGATTTGAGAGCTCTAGACGACCTTGCTCAATTTTGGAGAAATCGAGGATTTCATTGAGCAGCGTCATCATGTGATCCCCAGAGTCATAGAGGGTTTTCATGTGTTTGCGCTGCTCATCATCTAAATCGGTTTTGAGTAGAATCTGCGCCGTACCTAAGACGCCATTCATCGGTGTGCGTATTTCGTGAGACAGCGAGGCTAAAAACGCGCTTTTCGCTTCGGTCGAGGCCTGCGCCTTGCGTTTTTCCGCATCAAGATACACGGTCTTTTGGTTAAACGTGTCGATAAGGTGACGAATTTCATCTTGGCTGTTGTAGGTAATGTCTATCACCCCACCTTCACGAGAATCATCCACTTTTTTGGCGATATAGACAATGGGAGAAATGAGGTAGCGGTTAATCAAAAAGTACCCAATCAGTACACAGATCAGCATGATGGGGACAATACCCGCCTCCACCTTGTAGACGACTTCATAGACTTGTTCGGTCACGAGGCGCTTGGCGTTGATGACATCCACGCTCCAATTAAACTCACCAAATTGGAAGCGACTGATGTACATCCCTCTCACGACTTGAAAATTGTGCTCGGTCACCAAGTCCCCGTAGGCATCGCGCAAGATGACGCCGAGATCGTACTGCTCAGCATGTTGGCGAACAAATTTCACCAAGCTGGACAATGAAATATCGACGGTAGCGACACCGGCAAATCGCCCGTCAACATAGTATGGCGAGGAAGCGGTAATCATCTGAATGTGGGTGAACGGATCAATATAGACTTCAGACCATGCGACATAACCGGCGGGCTTTTCCACCGCCGCTGTAAACCATGGTTCTTGCTGATAACCCCCTAAAGCAGGATTATCCCATGAGCGTATTCTGTCTATCAGGCCATCACTGGCTCGGGTAAAGAACAGGCTTTGGAGTTGTGTCTCACGCGCGTCTTGAGCGCCCTCTTGGTTCGAGGCCGGCCACAGTCCACCACTGACAGTGATGCCCTGCAGCGTTTCAAACAGTTTGTACAAAATCCGTTCTTGATGATCTTGCGGCTCGTTGTTGCTGCCGATGGCGACAATGCTTTGCAAAATGCCCAGCGAGCTATTGATCGGTTCTTCGATTTGCGCCGAGAGGAGCTCAGTGCGCAGATCCAAATTCGCTTCCAACTGATCGCGTATCGGTGGCTCAACCACCAAGTAGCTCACGGTACCAATGAGCGTCACCGCCAGCGCCAAATAGAGCGCCAGCGCATAACTACTTTTGCGCTTGAGGGAAGAACGAATTTTCATAAACGTCTGAATTTTTACTGTTTCTAAAAAATTATAGCGGATATCACTAGGGTTCAACCTTTTTCTCTCAGAAAGAGACTGTTAACATTGCTCCATCACAACTCAAACACTCAATGGAACCCATTTTGACGCTACAAGAGATCCTAGCTCTGCCAGAACTAGAAGGCCGACTTATTAACGAAAACAAAACTCGCGGTTTTGTGACTTCCATGGCCGCGGCACCCAACGTGCTGGCACCGGAAGAGTGGCTTCCATTCTTATGGGGCGGTGAAGACGTCGCTCCGTTTTCCGATGGTGAGCAGCTTGAGTCCTACATTGAAGCGGTGATCGCGATGTGGAATGACTACCGTCCTGCCCTGTTAAACAATGAATGGCAATGGCCAGAGAGCTGTCAGATTGATGAAGAAGAGATCGTCAACGAAGCGACTCGCGATTTCTGCGAAGGCTTACTGCAAGGCTGGCAACTCGCGCGCGATGATTGGGAAACCATCATGCCAGAAGAGAGCGAAGATAACGCGCTATTGGGTGGGGTACTGCTTTCTATCAGCATGTTGTACGATCCCGAGACCTCCATCGCCACCTTGGCCGATCAAGGTATTGAGGGTTTAGAGCAGTTTGAAGAGATTTTCAACGCTGTGCCAACCATGCTATGCGGCCTTACCATGCGTGGCTCAATGCTGGCGGAGCAAGATTAATCCCTGAATGGAAACGAACAACGCGGCATCACGCCGCGTTTTTTAATCCAACTTTTGCCACCGGAACGACTCGATTCGTTCATCTGAAATATAGAACAGCTTATCGCCCGCTTTGACTTGCCGATCTAAATCCGGGTTCAGCTCAATCCCCTCACCAACATCAATCGCGATCAATGTCGCTTGTTGAGTTCGCTTCATGTAATCAAAAATAGGCGAGATGTCGCGCTGAATAAAGCCCGTTGGTAACGTGGTGGAGTACTGCGTCATACCCCGCGTCGAAGCAAGCAACTCTTGATGCAAAGCGCTAGAGCCCGGGTCAACAGCCGCTTTGGCGAGCATTTCTGCGCCTACTGCGGGTATGCACTCGGCATTCGGGCAATGCTGGCTAAGAAGCTGGCTGAGCGCCTCATCTTTAAAGTACGCGAGTAAATGAGCCTTGGGGTTCACGTTCGCCGCGTAGAGAGCCGCAGAGAGCGTGATGTCATCTTCTAGATTGTCGACCACGATACAGCTCGCATCGGTGATAGACGCTTTCGCCATCTCTTGCTGGTCGGTATAACTGGTGACTCGCACAAAGCCAATTTCACCAGGCAATGGGTTTTCGATGTCTGAGCGGCTACACAGTACAATCGGGCGCTTGCCCGCTTCCTCATGCTGTAGCATCCGAATCAAATGCATCGTGCGCTGCCCGTTCCACCCCAACAGTAGTATATGATTCTCCACACCCACTCTCCGTTTTCCTAATACACCAGCTCGCCAATAGTCCACCGCACTGCCCGCCAGTCGTCCAATTAAGGCCGCGAACAAGGTTAACCCGCCAGGGATGACAAACAACATCACAACCCATTTTCCTACGGCAGTCTGCGGTGAGTGATCGCCATAACCCACGGTCGAGGCGGTCACCATCAAAAAATAAAAATAGGTTGAAATATCTTGTGTGAGCGCTTGCTCACCACTGGCATCAAGCAAGACCCATGCAATCAACACGTAGAGAAAAAACAAAATCAGCACATTGCGTGCACTGAGTTTGAACAAGTGCGTCATCATCCACTTTCTAAAGGTGAGCCACAATGTCATGCTGAGTCTCTACTGTTGTGATATTGGCGTCTATGGCTTTCATACTAGCGGATCCCTAGAACGAAAAAAACCAGCCAATGCGCTAACACAATGGCTGGTTCTCTCAATAGGCGTTTAACGCATCAAAGATTAGGCGTTGCCTTTCACTTGCAGGTTAAGCTGCTCCGCAAAATCAAGCATGCGGTTAAGCGGAATGAGTGATTTCACTCGTAGCGCTTCGTCCACAAAGATTTCGTGCTCTTTGCCGCCATCACGCAGGGCGGTTTCAATCGCTTTAAGCCCATTCATCGCCATCCAAGGGCAGTGTGCACAGCTGCGACACGTTGCACCCGCGCCAGCGGTTGGGGCTTCAATCAACTCTTTCTCTGGCACCAATTGCTGCATTTTGAAGAAGATACCTTTATCCGTCGCGACGATCATCTGCTTATGCGGCAGAGCCTTAGCGGCTTTGATCAGCTGGCTGGTCGAGCCAACCGCATCGGCCAATTCAACCACACTAGCGGGAGATTCCGGGTGGACCAAAATCGCCGCATCAGGGTAGACGGCTTTCATCTTACGCAGTGCATCTGCGGAGAATTCGTCATGAACTACGCACTCCCCTTGCCAAAGCAACATCTCTGCGCCTGTTTTGTTGGCAATGTAAGAACCTAAGTGACGATCTGGGCCCCAGATGATCGGCTTATCTTGCGCGTCTAAGTGTTCGACGATTTCGAGTGCAATACTCGATGTCACCACCCAATCAGCGCGCGCTTTTACCGCTGCAGACGTGTTGGCGTACACCACCACAGTATGATCAGGGTGTGCATCACAGAACTCACTGAACTTATCCGCTGGGCAGCCTAAATCAAGAGAACACTCCGCCTCTAGGGTTGGCATCAAGATGCGCTTTTCAGGTGTGAGGATTTTTGCAGATTCACCCATAAAGCGAACGCCCGCAATGATCAAAGTGCTGGCTGGGTGACGGTTACCAAATTTCGCCATCTCAAGCGAATCACCCACGAAGCCGCCGGTTTCTTCTGCCAACGCCTGAATTTCAGGATCGGTGTAGTAGTGGGCAATCAGTACCGCATCTTTTTCTTTCAGCAGCGCTTTAATATTGGCCACGTGGGCCTGCTTTTCTGCATCCGTCAGCGGAACGGGCTTAGGAGGGAATGGGTAAACGGTTTCAATTTTATCGAGTATGTGGCTCATTGCTCTTGCTCTACGCAACTTCCAGTAGTCCGAATATTGTAACCCCAAGTGTGTTGTAGATTCCACCTCATCCTTAGAACCGCTGCTTATGCGTAAGAGACAAAGGCTATCGAACCCAAAATGAAGAAGGAGCGACATGCGCTCCTTCTTGTTGATGATGTGTTGCCCCAGGGCGACGAGACACGCAACGAGACAGAGTCTACATGCGTTCCTTTGCCATATTGGCGGATGCGCTGGTAGGGTACTCATCTACCACCTGTTGGTAGTACTTATTCGCCTGAGCTTCATTGTTGTTGCGCTTAGCAATGTCACCCAATTTGAGCAGTGCGTCTGCACGCTTATTGGACTCTGGGTAGGCAATCACAGCGGCAAAGCTGTTCACGGCTTCTTTGTCTTCTTTCTTCGCGAAATAGAGCTGTCCTAACCAGTAGTGGGCATTAGGCGCAAAGCTAGAATCTGGGTAGTCTTGCTGGAACTGTTTAAATGCAGCGATAGCGCCGGTGTAATCGCGCTTTTTCAGCACGAGATCGGCGGCGTTTTGATAGGCTTCTTGCTCGCTCGCATCGGAGCTGAAGGTGCCGGTCGGCTGGTTGTCTGCTGCATCCGCAGGGACCACAGCAGGCGCGGCGCTGGCTTGAGCGCGCAGCTTATCGAGCTCGATAAACAGCTCACGTTGACGTTGCAGCATTTGCTGCATGTCGTAATTATTCTTTTCGATTTGTCCGCGAAGGTCGCTGATTTCTAGCGCCATACCATCAAGTTGCTGCTGCATTTGTAGCTGCACACGGTTGCGGTTTTCTAATAAGCGTTCAAGACGCTCTACGTCTGACTCGTTACTACGCACAACGGATGTCGACGCAGCGCCGTTGCCACTACTGCCGAGATCAGATACTGGGGCTGGTGCAGCGAGCACAGAGCTCGCTGCACTTGCCAGTAACGTCAGCGTAAACGCTCGCTTTAAGTTACTGAACATGAGGCAATCCTCGAATTAGTACACTAGAACAGCGCGGCGGTTCTTAGCGTAAACATCTTCTGACTGACCAAGAAGAAGAGGTTTCTCTTCACCGTAGCTTACGATAGCGATTTGATCAGCTTGAACACCAAGTGCTTGTAGGTATTTCGCTACGGCTTCCGCACGACGCTCACCTAGGGCAATGTTATACTCAGGCGTACCACGCTCATCCGCGTGGCCTTCGATAGTCACTTTAAGCGCAGGATCTTTGCTTAGGTATGCCGCGTGTGCTGCTAGCATCTCTTCGTAATCTGCTGCGATAGTTGCATTGTCGAAAGCAAAGTAGATAGTTTGCGTTTCACGTAGCGCTTGCTCTTTTAGTTCTTGCTCAGAAAGTTGAGCGTTTTGATCGATAGGAGAGACCATAGTGGTATCTGTACCGTTCGCTGAACCTTGAACTGATTGGTTAGTTTCAGAACCAGAAGCGTTAGCTGCGTCGTCGCTTGAGCTACATGCTGTAACTGCAAGGACAGGAAGCGCAATTAGAAGCCCCTTAAACACTTTATTAAGTTGCATTGTTGATTTTCCTTATTTTAGGTATTTACTTGCTACAAAAATGGTGACCATGCAGGTGCACGAACACGTCCGTTTGTCGCTGGTAATCTCGCTTTAAAACGCCCATCGATGGAGACCATGGACAGCACATTGGCTTTGTTATAGATCGAACTATAAATCACCATGCCACCGTTTGGCGCTATGCTCGGAGATTCATCGAGCAGTGTTTTCGTTAGGATTTGTACCGCCCCTGTTTCTAGGTCTTGTTTTGCAAGGTTAAAACCGGTGTTGCTTTGGTTAACCATCACAAGAAAACGACCATCAGGCGTGATTTGTCCACCTAAATTTTGACTTCCTTGCCAAGTGATTCGACTGGATGACCCGTTTGCCAAATCTACTTGATAAATCTGAGGTTTTCCACCCCGATCCGAGGTAAAGATCAGAGATTTACCATCTGGGTGCCAAAACGGCTCCGTATTATTAGAGCGGCCCGTCGTCACCTGAGTTAACTTGCGACTGTTTAGGTCCAGAGTATACACATGCAAGTTACCGGTTTTTGACAGCACCAACGCCAACTTACTGCCGTCTGGTGAGAATCGTGGCGCCCCATTGTGACGCGGATAAGAGGTCACTTTTTCACGCTTGCCGGTGTAAATGTTCATGATGTAGATTTCTGCTTGGCCGTTTTGGAAGCTCACATAGGCAAGCTGCTGACCGTCCGGTGACCAAGCTGGTGACATCAATGGTTGTTTAGAGCGCAGCACTAAACGCTCGTTGTAGCCATCATAATCGGCGACGCGAAGCTGATAAGGGAACGTCTCTTTGTCATTGACAACCACATAGGCAATACGGGTCAGAAAGGCGCCGCGTTCACCGGTTAGCTCTTGGTAGACAAGGTCGGCAATGCGGTGCGCGTACTCACGCATGCGATCGCCCGGTACGGTGGCACGCTTGTTAAACAGCACGTGATCTTTTGATAGGACCAATTGACCATCGTCGCTGAGCGCTTTGCTCTGCCCTTGCGTCAACTGACCACGTACCACATCCACTAGCTGGTAGTTGATCACGTAGTTGCCTTCCGCATTTTGGCTAATGCTACCGGTGACGAGAGCATCCACACCGATGCTCGTCCAAGCATCAAAGTTGACGTCAGATTCGTTATACGGCGTTTGTGGCATTTTACTGGTGGCAACTGGGCTAAATTTACCGCTGCGCTGCAAGTCAGATGCAATCACGTTAGACACATCTTCAGGTAACTTGCCTGCACCTTCCCATTGGAAAGGCACAATCGCGATGGGACGCGCAGAATCAATACCGTCGGTAATAACAAGTTCCAAGGCCGCGTTGGCTACTTGAAACAGGCTCATAGTGGTGAGCACCCATCCTAATACTAATCGCTTTAACACAAGCATTTCCTTTTACTCAATCCTGAATTACTCAGGAATTACTCGTAAGTTGATGTCTTTTAACTTGTTCACTATGTCTTGGTCGGTTGGCAGCGGAAAGGTGCCGACTTTGGCAACCGCACTCTTGGTCGCGGCGCACAAACGGCTGTCACCCTCTCGAACGCTCAAATTACCAACAATCGCGCCCGATCCCGTGGGTATCAAGCGCAGGTTAACCAAACAAGACTTTCCCCGAAAACTGTCCTCAAGCAATAAATTCTGCTGGATCAGCTGGGTGTAAATCGCTCCGTAGCGGTCCGCTTCACTGGCTACATGGCGTGAACGCGCACTGCTGTTACTCTGTGACTCTGACTCTAGGCCAGCGAAGATATCGTTAAGCGCCGCCTCTTGCTCTTTGCGCTCACGTTCCAGTCGCTGCAAACGCTCCTGCTCTTGACGCGCTTTTTCTGCGGCTTCTTTGGCTGCACGCTCTTTTTCAATCCGCTCTTGCTCAGCCTTCTTCGCTGCTTCTTGTTTCGCTATGCGTTCTTGTTCCGCTTTTTCCGCCGCTTCACGCTCACGACGCGCCTTTTCTTGCGCCTCTTGCGCGGCTTTCTCACGAGCGACACGCTCTTGTTCTGCTTTAGCAATCGCCGCCTCTTTGGCTAGGCGTTCTTGCTCTGCTTTCTTCACCGCTTCTTCTTTCGCTTTGCGCTCCGCCTCAAGTTTGGCTACACGCTGCTCTTCCGCTTCGCGCTGCTTTTCTTTCTCAACACGGCGTTTTTCTGCTTCGCGCGCCGCTTTGGCTTCTTGCGCTTGCTGCTCTTTTAGCTTGCGAATGCGCTCTTCTTCCGCTTTACGGTTCTGCTCGAGCTTTTCACTTTCTCGGCGCAGCTTATCGAGACGCTCTTGCTCTTTTTTCGCGGCCTCTTCACGCTGGCTGCGAATTTGCTGTGCTTGCGCGCGCACCGCACTGGGGTCTATGACCACCGCTTGCACGAGCTGGCCCGTTGGTTTTGGCGTCGACATGGTGAAATCCGTTCCCAAAATCAGTGCCACCACCAAAGCCGCATGAAGCCCAACTGAAATCAGTATGGGCTTTTTGTATTCACGAAATAGAGACTTCTTTTCTTTCATAGATTGGGAGCACTTACTCTTTGATGTCTGTCAGGAGGCCGACTTTAGGAATGCCCGCACGGCTGAGCTCATCCAGCACCAAGACAACTTCGGCATAAGGGGTGGCCGCGTCGCCGCCCACCGCTACCGGTGAGTCTGGCTTAAGCGAGAGCTCCGCTTTAACTCGCACGATAATGTCTTGCAGTGATAAGCCGCGCACCACGTCTTCGTCGTTGACACTTAGCCCCAAGTTTCCATCTCGGTCGATTTCGACAATGATGAAGCTCGCGTCGCTGTCTCCCGCCATTTCTGAGGCAGGTTTGGCGGTGGAGGTCTTAGGTAGCTCAACATCGACCCCTTGCGTGACAAACGGTGAAGTCACCATAAAGATGATCAGCAGTACCAACATCACGTCAATGTAAGGCACGACGTTGATCTCTGCGGTCATCTTACGCTTTTTCGGTTGATAGCCTGCCATCGCGCTTATTCCTTGGACGCTTTGTCTCTTCCGGCCATCGCTTGACGATGCAAGATACTGTGGAATTCTTCGGAGAAGGTGGCGTAATTGTGCTCAAGCTTGCCCACTTTGTTGCTCAGGCGGTTGTACGCCATTACCGCAGGAATAGCAGCAAACAGACCCATCGCAGTCGCTACCAATGCTTCGGCGATACCTGGCGCCACCATAGCTAACGTCGCTTGCTTCACTTCACCCAGTGCAATGAAGGCGTGCATGATGCCCCAAACCGTGCCAAATAAACCAATATAAGGGCTGATGGAGCCAACGGTCGCAAGAAACGGCAGATGTGTTTCTAACTCATCGACTTCGCGAGCGACTGCGACGCGCATCGAGCGTCCCGTGCCTTCCATAATGTAGTCTGGCGAATCAGCGTTGGATTTACGTAGGCGAGCAAACTCTGTGAAGCCCGAGTAGAAAATCTCTTCCGTACCGGCCAGTTCATCTTTGCGCTTATTGGCCGCTTGATAAAGGACAGAAAGATCGGTGCCCGACCAGAACTTATCTTCAAACGTCTCCGCTTCTTTCGCGGCTTGTGAGAGCACTTTACTGCGCTTGATGATCATCGCCCAAGAGGCTATCGACATGCCCAAAAGAATCAGCATGACCATTTTTACCAGCAAGCTTGCTTGCAGGAACAGATCCAGCATGGAAATATCAGCGGTCACCGTGTGTAAACTCCGTAATTATTGACTGAGGTATCGCCGTTGGCCTCATTTTCTCATTATCAATACATGCTACCTTAACCATTGTTTTACACAATGACCTTCCTTCAGGATTAACGATTTCCTGACAGAATGTGAGCGATGCTTTTTTGATTTCTTCGACGCGCGTCAGCACTTTGAGATGGTCGTCTAGACGCGCTCCGTGTAAAAAGTCGATATCCATGTGTCGGACTACAAAACCCAACTTTTGTTCCAGTAAACGCTGTTGCGATACGCCGATAGTGCGAAGTAGCTCGGTTCGCGCGCGTTCAAAGTACTTTAAGTAGTTGGAGTGATATACCACGCCACCGGCATCGGTATCTTCGTAGTAGACCGTCACTGGCCATTCAAATGTCATCTCGGCTCCTTGTGCCTATCGGTCCCACCGGAGAAAGGACGCAAGCCCATCACAAACGGTTTGTTACTATAACGCAACTCATTGGGGTTTACGCAAGGGCTTATCGGCGCTTTTCAAAGATTGAAACAAAAAAATAGCACTACCTTTCAATCAGTAGTGCTATTTCGCTCATGGAATGAGCGGACGGGTTCGCCGGCGGTGAGGGGATCGCGTTTAGAGCAATCTCACTACGGTGAGGTAGCCCAAAACACTCAAACAGAAATAGGGGCTAAACAGGCACTGCCAAACCCATTTCTGCGGCTTAAAGCCGATGCCATACACCATGCTTGAGCAAATGGCCCAAATCATCAGCGGTGAGATCACGGCATTAAAACCGCCAATGGATGCAGCGTAGCGTTCTGGATCCCACATCACCATAGCGACATGGTAAAAACCCAACACCAAAGATAAGACCCGAAATAGGGTCTTATCCATTGGCGCATGCCACTTAGTGACACGCGCAGTGAGATTACTCACTGTCTTTGTCCATCATTTCTGAGTGCTCTAACCAAAGCGCGTTAATGATGCCGAACGCACACGCTAAGAGTACACCCAGAATCCATGCGAAATACCACATAATTGTTGCTCCTTAGTAGAGTGAGTTTTTGTTGTCTTCGATGTATTTATTATCGAGACGGCCAAACATTTTGTAGTAGGTCCACGATGTGTAACCCAAAATCACAGGTACCATCACGGCCGCAACCGCGGTCATTAGGTTCAGTGTGAGCTCAGATGACGTCGCATCCCACATGGTTAGGCTGTGGCTTGGCATCAAATCCGATGGCATCACGAATGGGAACATCGCAAAACCTGCGGTCAAGATGACGCCCGCATTACCAAGGCTCGATGCCAAGAAGGCAAAGCCGCCTTTTTCAAATCGAGACGCCACTACCGCCAACAGAGGCATCGCCACACCCAGTGCAGGTGCTAGCCACATCAGTGGGTAGGTTTCAAAGTTACTCATCCATGCGCCAGCTTCACGCACCACTTCTTTATTGAGTGGGTTTGACGCCGCATTGCCATCAATCACGCTAGTGATCACATAACCATCAATGCTTTGCACCCAAAAACCCGCGCCCACAAAGGCAGCCGCTGTCAGTAGACCCATCAGTTGAGCCACGCCACGAGCACGAGCGTGCACGTCATCGGTGGTTTTCATCTGTAGCCAGGTTGCGCCTTGCAAGATGATCATAAACAAGCTCACTAGGCCACACAGCAGAGCAAATGGGTTCAACAAGCCAAAGAAGGAACCGTGATAGGTCGGCATCAAGAACTCATTGAGTTGGAACGGAACCCCTTGCAGCAAGTTACCAAACGCCACACCAAAGATAATCGGTGGGACAAAACCGCTGATCGAGATACAGATATCCCAAGTGTTACGCCATTTAGGATCTTCAATCTTAGAGCGGTAATCAAGCCCAATCGGACGCAACCAGAGTGCTGCCAACGTCACGATCATCGCCAGATAGAAACCGGAGAACGAGGTCGCGTACACCAGTGGCCAAGCGGCAAACAGCGCGCCACCCGCGGTAATCAACCACACTTGGTTACCGTCCCAGTGCGGGGCGATAGAGTTGATCATGACACGACGTTCGTTGTCATTTTTGCCGATAACAGGGACCAGCGCACCAACCCCCATATCGAAACCGTCAGTAATGGCGAAGCCTATTAGTAGAACACCAATCAGTACCCACCAAATCAATCGCAAGATTTCGTATTCAAACATCTGTGTTTCTCCTTGCCTTAAGCTTCTACTTGGCGACTAACTTTGTCTTCAACAGAGTTAGCATCTTGCTCGAAGTGGTAGCGACCTGTTTTCAGGCTGCTCGGTCCCTTGCGTGCAAATTTCACCATCAGGTAGACCTCTGCAATCAAGAACACGGTGTAAAGCGCCAAAATGGCAAACAGCGACGTCCAGATTTCACCCGCAGTCAACGCGGATGCAGCAACGTGAACCGGTAGGATTTCACCAACGGCCCAAGGCTGACGACCAAACTCGGCGACAAACCAACCCGCTTCAACCGCAATCCAAGGCAGTGGGATGCTAAATAGCGCCGCTTTGTGGATCCACGCTTTCTGTTCGATTTTCTGACGACAGGTCTGGATAAACGCCGCGCCAAAGACAAACAACATGATGAAACCACACGCCACCATGATACGGAACGACCAGAATAGAGGCCAAACAGTAGGAATTGAGTCATCCGCCGCCGCTTGAATTTGCTCTTCTGAAGCATCGACAACGTTGTCAGTGTAACGCTTGAGCAGCAAACCGTAGCCAAGGTCGCCCTTCACTTCATCAAACGCCGCGACGTTTTCAGCAGATTTGTCACCAGCGCGCAGCTTCTCTAACAGCTCATAAGCAAGCATACCCGTGCGGATACGGTCCACGTGCTGATCACGTAAATCACGAAGACCCGTCACTTCCTCATCAAACGAACGTGTCGCGATGATGCCCATGACGTAAGGGATCTTAATCGCGTAATCGGTGTGCATGGTCTCTTGGTTCGGGACACCAAACAAAGTAAAGGCCGCAGGGGCTGGCTCTGTGTGCCACTCAGCTTCAACTGCCGCAAGTTTCACTTTCTGCACTTCACCCAATTCGTAGCCTGACTCATCGCCAAGGACGATAGTCGACAAAATCGCCGCCATACCGAAAGAAGCCGCAATCGCAAACGAACGACGCGCAAAGGCAACGTCACGACCTTTCAATAAGTAGTAAGAGCTGATGCCTAGCACGAACATAGCGCCCGTCGTGTAACCTGAAGCGACCGTGTGAACGAATTTAACTTGTGCCACTGGGTTGAGCACCACTTCGGCAAAGCTCACCATTTCCATACGCATGGTTTCGAAGTTGAACTCTGCGCCGACTGGGTTTTGCATCCAACCGTTGGCCACCAAGATCCACAACGCCGAAAAGTTGGAGCCAAGCGCAACGAGCCAAGTGACGGCTAAGTGTTGACGCTTAGAGAGCCTGTCCCAGCCAAAGAAGAATAAGCCGACAAAGGTGGATTCGAGGAAAAAGGCAACCAGTGCTTCGATGGCCAAAGGCGCACCAAAGATGTCGCCTACGTAGTGAGAATAGTAAGACCAGTTGGTTCCGAACTGAAATTCCATGGTCAGGCCCGTTGCTACACCTAGGGCGAAGTTAATACCAAACAGCTTACCCCAGAACTTGGTCATGTCCTTGTAGATTTGCTTATCGGTCATCACGTACAGAGACTCCATGATGGCGAGTAAGAACGCCATTCCGAGAGTCAACGGTACGAAGAGGAAGTGATACATCGCGGTTAATGCAAACTGCAACCGCGACAGATCCACTACGTCAATATCGAACATTGATTACTCCTTTTGTGCCGGCTGAAGACACTTTACTTCCATTGATGCAGCATGATTATTCGTTACCCAATCTTAAAAGTTGTTATCAGATAACGACTTACTGTTGCAAAAATGTACCGTAACAGTTAGTTAATTGTTAAGCATCAGCTAATATAGCTGGAACTAATATTACTGCTAAAAATTCTGCGTTTCAAAAGGTTTATAGAAACTGTCCGCTTTGATTTGTATCAACTTTAGTGCCGCATTTTTGATTAATTTTCCATCAAATTGATCTGTATCAAAAGAAAATCAGCGCGGATGTTAATGGGGCGTAATTAGACGAGTCGAATTCATTTTTATGCAGAACAAGCGATTAACAAAACACCTTATTTCATTAACCATAAAGGGGTAGTAAAGAATTTACATTTGTGACATTGATCACCAAAAATAGAAAACCAGCTCATCGGAGCTGGTTATGCAAACTTAGTTTTCATTCACGATTGGGCATTGACTCGCTAAGACTTGTCGATACCAAAATGGAGATAAGCTCGATCGGTCGCAATACGACCTCTTGGTGTGCGTTGCAGATACCCCTGTTGAATGAGGTAAGGTTCAAGAACGTCTTCGATGGTGTCTTTCTCTTCACCTATCGCTGCCGCCATGTTGTCGAGGCCAACCGGTCCGCCACCAAATTTCTCCATAATGGCGAGCAGTAATTTCCTATCCATGTAATCGAAGCCTTTGGCATCAACATCAAGCATATTGAGCGCTTTGTCTGCGGTGTCAGCGCAAATATGGCCATTGCCTTTTACTTCAGCGTAGTCACGTACGCGGCGTAGCAGTCGGTTGGCGATACGAGGCGTGCCTCGCGCACGGCGCGCGACTTCAAGCGCCCCTTCCGCATCCATCGACAGCCCTAGACAATCGGCACTTCGCTGGACAATGTGCTGCAAATCGGCGATTTTGTAATACTCCAAACGCTGAGTAATACCAAAACGATCGCGCAGTGGCGACGTCAACGACCCGGCTCTCGTGGTAGCGCCAATCAAGGTGAACGGCGGCAAATCAATTTTAATCGACCGCGCCGCCGGGCCTTCACCAATCATGATATCAAGCTGATAGTCTTCCATTGCAGGATAGAGCACCTCTTCAACCATTGGGCTCAAGCGGTGTATCTCATCAATAAACAACACATCATTTTCTTCGAGATTGGTTAACAAGGCGGCCAGATCGCCCGCTTTTTCAAGTACTGGCCCCGAGGTGGTACGAATGTTAACGCCCATCTCGTTAGCCACAATGTTCGCCAGCGTGGTTTTACCCAGACCCGGAGGACCAAAGATCAACAAGTGATCGAGTGCTTCGCTGCGCAAATTGGCGGCTTTGATGAAAATTTCCATTTGATCACGGACATGATCCTGGCCTTGGTAATCTTCGAGCTTTTTCGGGCGTATTGCACGGTCAATGACGTCTTCTTCTTTGTAGACAGCATTGTCTGGGGCAATCAGGCGATCCGCTTCAATCATGACTGTTTACCTTTCAATGGGCTAGACCATAGATTTGAGCGCTTCACGAATCAATTCTTCGCTGCTCATCTCTGACGTTTTCACCTGCGATACCACTTTAGACGCCTGGGTTGGCTTGTAGCCAAGCGCAAGCAGCGCACTGATCGCCTCTTCTTCCGCGTTCGATTGGCTTGATTGTGTCGCCGAATCCATCGGCGCGGCATCAGTATGTGGCGTGAACAAGTCGCCCGCTCCCCAGCCTTTGAGGCGATCCTTCATCTCAACCACCAATCGTTCTGCGGTTTTTTTGCCTACTCCAGGCAGCTTGACCAGGGTAGAGACATCTTCTCGCTCGACACAGGCGACAAACTGACTCGCCGTCATACCCGATAAAATGCCGAGACCCAGTTTTGGCCCTACGCCATTGGCTTTGATCACTTCACGAAACAGCGCTCTCTCTTTGACGGTATTAAAGCCGTACAACAACTGCGCATCTTCACGAACCACAAAGTGCGTGTAGATGATCGCTTCTTCACCAATGTTGGGCAATTCATAGAAGCAGCTCATGGGCATTTGAACTTCATAGCCTATCCCGCTAACTTCAATCAGCAGCTCTGGGGGTTGTTTTTCAATTAAAATGCCGCGTAATCGTCCAATCACTGGTTCGTCCTATTCGCTGTATAAAAGTGGTTTGATGATAATAAAGAACTGGATATATAGCCAGTAAAAAACTAGCGGTAGCGTCCTCGTCGTGCGCTGGTCGCTTTTCCCGCGAGCGCCACCAAGGTTTTGTTGGTGTTGGCATGACAAATCGCCACACCCAGCGCATCGGCGGCGTCCGCCTGTGGTTTGGCTGGCAGTTTGAGCATCGACTGAACCATGTGCTGCACTTGCTCTTTATCCGCGCCGCCATTACCCACCACAGCTTGTTTAATCAGACGCGCAGCGTATTCGTACACCGGCAACTCAGCATTCACCGCCGCCACAATAGCGCTGCCCCGGGCTTGACCTAATTTAAGTGCGGAATCGGCATTGCGCGCCATAAAGACCTGTTCAATAGCAAACACATCGGGCTGAAACTGGGTGATGATCTCCGAAACGCCCGCGTAAATTTGCTTGAGCCTGCCGGGCAATTCCGATTCTGACGTGCGGATACAACCGCTGCCGAGGTAGTGAAGATGTCGACCTGTTTGGCGAATCACGCCATATCCGGTAATTCTTGAGCCCGGATCGATTCCTAAAATTATCGACATTGAGATCCTAGATTGGCAAAAAACGTCATTCTACCCAATCGATGGGGGAATATGTAGCGTAAAGCATCAAGACGGGGCGGTAATGATCGCGCGGCTCGATAAGCCCGCCTCAAGCGTCACTTCAATCACTTGCTCAGGCTCAGCGGTCAGCTTCTCGCCACTCCAATAATCAAACCAATACACTGGGTAATCGGAGGTCAGCGTGACTTCTCGGCCGGTTTGGTGGTAGTTAAATAAGCAGTGTAAGTCGTTACGCTCAGTCAGTTTCAAAAACCCATGATGCAGGTTAAACGCGGTAAACTTGGCGGCGTCTTGATTGTGGTTGTGTCGCATCACCAGTTTCGCTAGGGTCTTTTTCGCGAATGTGGTGAGATCCGGTAGAGGGTCGCCAGAGAGCAGTAATCCGCCACTGGCTAATAACACATCACGATGGAATTCATACGCTTGACGTTCCGCTGCCTGATTGGGCAACGAGACCAACGTCGCGCAATCGGGGTCGATTTGCCACAGTTTGCGATGCTGCCAACTGCGGTAGAAGGTCTCTTTGGCGATTTGTTCAAATCGCCTTGGGTCTCGCTCGACATCATCGGATACGCGCATCGCATCTACCATGCCTAGCGACGGCCACATTGGGGCATTGCAGCCCAGTAGCCACGCATCGCCTGCCCCTTGAGCAATGGCATCCATCCCCATTCGGTAGGCTTCCACCCCCGTAATGCCCGACTGCCAACGACGGCCTTTTAACGCTCCCCAATAGTTAGCATCAAGCTTAAACAGCTCAATCCCCCACTCTTCACACATGGTCTTAAACACTTGGGTGAGATGATCTTGCACATCCGAGTGAGTCGTATCGAGCAGATACCAAGGCGTACATCGCCAGCCCGCATAGGTGACGTCTTCTGCTTTCATGATCTGGCCATTGTCATGGGTGACAAACCAATCTGGATGCTGGCGAAAAATGGTTGAGTTGCCCTCGGCAATAAAAGGCGCGACCCAAATCGCAGGCTTTTTGCCGCTGCGCTTTATCTCCTCAATCAAGGACGCAAGCCCAGACGGAAACTGCGCAGAAGGCGAGAGCCAATCGCCCATAAACGCTTGATAGCCGTCATCAATTAACACGTACTCGAGCGGCTTAATGTTCTCTTTCATACAGCGCACATTGTCGCGAATCTGCTGCTCTTTGACTTGCGCATAATAGGCATACCAAGAGCACCAGCCCAGCGGCGCGACACCATCAACACCTGCACGCGATGGATGATGTTTGGCAATGCAGTCACTGAAGGTTTCATACAGTCCGGAAAGTGAAGAGCCTTTCAGCACAACAACCGATTCGAGTTCGCTATGGCTCCAATCACTAGGGTGGGTATTTTCACCATCAATGTAAGCCGTGAGGGTACGCGTACCCTTCTGCTCTCTCACCTCAAAATAGCCGGCGAAACGCCGACAAGAGGTAAAGCCAAACAAGGTGTAGCCCAGCGAGTCTTCGACCACCAGATAGTTGTAATAGCGTTTAGGTTCGTTGGAGCCATAGAGCCGATAGCTCGCGCTGTTGTCGGGGCAGCGACCGATATCCACCGGCTTGTCGATGGTGCCGGTGGTTTGAGCGAGCATTTGAAAGCCATCACCAAGTACCGTTGCCTGACGCTCAAACTGAAAATCCGTTGAGAACAGTGCGTAGTGTGAGCCGAATGGATCATTACTTAAGCCTTGGAAGCGAAAGTGGACTTCGTTGCCCTCTGCCACCGCATCAAGATCGCGGCTCGGCACATACAGCACCTGTTCGTTATCTAATCGAATCACTTGGCCCATCTCGTTACCTCTCACCACAACGATTGACATTACAGCACTGCTCACCGTGCCTGTCTAACCAACAAATCTATTACAAATCACACTTTTATCACTATATGTGATGGTTTTTGTTTTCGCCAAATTCGACGCAACGAAAAATGCCGCTTCACAGGAAGCGGCATTGACCATACAAAACGTATTTAACGTTAGAACTGGTAGTTAAATTCGATGCGGTGATCGCCTTTCGCGTAGTTGACGTTCTCGTTCCAGTTGGCAAAGTAGCGAACGTTGGCGCGTGGGTTGATTTGGTAAGAGACCGCCGCTTCGTGCGCGTACAGCGTATCTTCACCTGCACCAAAAGCATTGTCTTTGTAGAAGCTAGAGCCAGACATGGTGCCTAGGTACATTGGGTTGTAGTTGAGCCAGATGTTCTCAGTCACTTCGATTTTGCTGTACATACCCACAACATAGAAGGTGCCGTGAATGTCCCAGCGATCTTGCGCTTGGTTATCTGTCGCAGCTTGGGGATTTTCACCAAATGCGACGCCCGCTCCTGCCAATGGGTAGAAGTTTACCGGGCCCATTTTAGGCAACGCTTGAATAAAACTGTAAGAGACGCTGCCTTGAGTACCCATTGCCTCGCCGTTTGGCGTTGTGTTTTGGAATCCAAGATTCACGTCCACCTGCGAGCCACGACCGTTAGTCATATCCACGCTGAAGTGGCGGTAGCGTAAACTATCGATGCTGTTGTCGTTGTCTGAACGTGTGCCGCCATTCCAGCCAAGATCTTCACCAAGGAAGCCTTTCACCTCTGCGATGTGCATCGCCATCGTGGTTGGATTGCCGGTGTCGTACGCTTGACCGAGTTTCAGGTTCAGACCTTTGTCGGTATAACCGACACCCGCCTGGGTATAGACCGCCAACGGATCCGACATGTCCTGCACATCTTCATTGGCTACTGCATTAAAGTGCACCAACGACAACGCGCTCAGTGCGAATAGAGGTTTGTTGCTCATCGCCATCTCCACAAAGTTGTTCAGCGATGTCCCTTTCACTGATTATTGGAATTAAACGTGGCGAATTATGCGGTTATCGTGCTCGAACTGATAGGAATAACCATTATTCCCAAAACAGGGAGTGATCAGGTCACTAAAATAGGAAAAGACCAGCGCGATGCTGGTCTTTGCTGGCTACATGGGTGCTACATGACCTCAATCGGCCCGCCGAAGGCGGTCACTGGCGGTAATGTGCCGGTGTATTTTTCGAAGTCCACCAGACAAGTGTTGGCAGAGGTCGCTTGCGCTAGCTCAGAGGACGGGATGTCTTGAGTCAGCGTATTCGGATCGCCGTAGGTATCCAACGCGCCCACTTTTTCGTTAAGTGGCCCATACCATGCGCCCTCTTCGATACGTACCACGCCTGGGGCGTAGCTATCGGTCAACACGGCGCCAGCAAGTAGCTGACCTCGGCCGTTGAACACTCGAACCACATCGCCCTCTTTGATGCCTTTGCGTTTAGCATCGGTTGGGTTGATGTAGATAGGCTCACGCCCTTGCACCGCGTAGGTCGCACGAAACGCTTCAGATTCACACATCTGTGAGTGCAGACGCTTGTCTGGGTGGCACGATTGTAGCCAGTAGGGGTACTGCTGTGAACCTGGGCCGCCGTGCGAGCGCTCGGATTTTTCAAACCACATCGGGTGTTCTTGGCAGAACTCATAGCCCATATTACCGATAGTGCGGCTGGTGATTTCAATAAAGCCCGATGGCGTGCCCAGCGCGTTGATTTCCGGGTCTTCACGGAACGAAGCGTGACGAACCCAAGGTTCACCTTGGCCAAAGTCAAGGAAACCTTGTTGCCAGAACACATCAAATTCAGGCATGTCAAACTTGCCTTTGTTGGCTTCACGGCAGTTATCATAGAGTGATTTTATCCACTCCATCTCACTCATACCACGCGTGTAATCCTCAGAACGACCCCAACGGCGCGTCAGTTCCGTCATGATGTCAAAGTCGGTTTTCGACTGGAACAGCGGATCAACCAGCTTATGCATAGCGATTAAACCACGGCCAGAGTACGCACCGTAACCATCAATATCATTACGCTCAAACTGAGTACAGGCGGGCAAGACGATGTCAGCGTGACGGCAAGTGGCCGTCCAAGCAAAATCAATCGCTACCACGGTTTGCAGCGTTTTGAACGCTTGGCGCATTTTGTTGCGGTCTTGATGGTGATGCCAAGGGTTGTTGCCACTGAACACCATCATTTTGATGTCTGGCAGGGTAACCACAGCACCATTGGCGTTGATTTTTTTACCCGGCTCGAGCAAGGCATCCACCCAACGCGCCACCGGAATCACGCGGCTATAGCCGTTGAAATCTTGATTGGTATGCTTTGGTTCTTGACCTTGATCGATGTTAAGCGGAAACGATCCCGGCGCAGCAAATCCCGTCGAGGATACACCGATACCTGAGTAATGGTGACCGTAAGAGATACCGCCACCAGGCAAACCAATCTGCCCCACCATTGCAGCAATCACGGCGCACATCCAATATGGCTGCTCACCGTGCTCCTGACGTTGGATACTCCAGCCGACCAAGATCTGAGTGCGGCCATTCACAAGCATGCGCGCAAATTGGCGAATCTCGTCGGCGGATGCGCCGCAAATCTCTGCCGCCCACTCGGGTGTTTTTTCGACCTTGTCTTTAGTCTTACCTTGCACGTAGTCAATAAACTCTTCAAAACCGAGGCAGTAGGTATCAATGAAGGCTTTGTCGTACAGATCTTCGTTGTACAGCACGTGCGCGATTGCAAGCATAAAAGGCACATCCGTTTGCGGGTGGATGTATTGCAACTCATTACCTAGATAGCGCGCAGTTTTGTTGCGTACTGGATCAACGGAGATGACATTGACGCGCTTCTGCGCGACTTTTTCTTTCAACTGCTCAAGATAGGCAAACGACTCGTGCGTTTCACATGTCCAGCCCACTTGTAGGTTTTTGACCGGATCGTTACCCCACAACACGATGTTGTCGCTGTTTTCGAGGATCAGCTCCCATGATGTGCCTTGCGCGTACACCTCGGTGGAACCCAACACATAAGGCAAAATAGTTTGCCCCGCGCCGGTTGAATAGTCGCCGACCTTTTTCACGGAGTAACCATGCAAACCCATCGCACGCTGCATATGGTTGTTACAGCTGTGCATCTGACCGGTTTGACGCCAACCAGTTTGTCCAGTGTGCAAAGCCCAAGGGCCATACTCTTTTTGCACGCGTTCCAACTCACGATAGAAGAGATCCAGAGCCTCATCCCAAGTGACTCGAACAAAACGGTTGTTGCCGCGTGTATCGGTCGAGTACTTATGCTTTTTCAACCAATCCAAACGCACCATAGGGTAGCGTACACGAGAGGGGCTGTAGATGATCCCTTTGATGCCATTTAGCATATCGGTTGGGTACTTATCGACTTCAAGTGGCTTGATTTCTTGTACTTTTCCGCCCCAGATGCGGGCGCGAAATGCGCCCCAGTGTGAGCCAGATACCTTCCAGGTACCCTCCACTTCTCCGGCGTTCGCCGCAGCCGACGTCAATAAGCTCGGCCCAATCAAGGAGGCAGCACTGGTTCCCGCGACACCTTTTAGAAAACTTCTTCTTGTGATTGCCATTATTTGTTACTCCATTGCCGCGAATTAGTGGTGACCATCTGAGAAATCAGAAGAGTGTTTTTGCAGGTATTTGAGCACTAAGGCTTCGGTATCAGTGTCAAAGTTGACGAAGGCAATCATGCCATCGAGCATCCCCACCCAGCCATTGGCACTAAAGTGCGCCTCATCAGGCTGCGTATGACACGTCGAGCAGTTGGTTTGATACGCTTGGCCGGCAGCGCTCCAAATCGGTTCGAAATCCGAGACCATCGACTCTTTTTTCATCCACAAGTCCACGGCCACTTTTTCCCATGGCAACCCCGTGAGTTCGTCTTCTTTGCTTTCTCCTGTCACCACTTGGTCACCCTGAGAGACATCGCGCGTCAAAATGGCCGTTGAGATGTTCATACCAAAATCTTCTTGAATGACACGTCCAAAGCCTTTCGCCTTGCGCCAGCCGTCGATCTCTACTTTGATCATGTTGCCCTTCGTTTCTACAATCGCCACTTGGCTTGCTGGGCTAAGTAGGCCCGCTTCGGTGGTCGCGCTTTCGTCGGTGTAAAGAGGCAAGTGACGAATCGAAACCACAGAATTGCCCACATTGTATGAAGTGCCGTTGGCGACCTGTTCAAGATCCCCCACAATGCCGCTCGCCGCTTCCATATTATCCGGTAAGTGGTGCGCAATACCTTTGTGACAATCCACACAGCTTTGATCGCGCTCAGCCGCGGACTGCATTTGAATGCGCGCGGTGGGTGACATCAAATCAAAATCCATCGACTCGTAGTTGTGACAGTTTTTACACTCCAGTGAACCATTGGCTGAGAAACGGTCCCATTCGTGACGGGCTAACTCAAGACGGCGCGCTTCAAATTTCTCAGGAGTATCGAGATCGCCAAACACCTGTGCAAACACCTCTTTGGAGGCCTGCATTTTACGTGCAATTTTATCCGTCCAGTTGTGAGGTACGTGACAGTCCGGACAGGTTGCGCGAACCCCTGAATGGTTTTTCCAGTGCACGGTTTCTTGCAGCTCAACATAGACGTTGTCACGCATGGTGTGACAACTAATACAGAACTCTTCGGTGTTGGTCGCTTCTAGCGCTGTGTTGAATCCACCCCAGAAAATCACCCCAGCAATAAAGCCACCCATGGTGAGCACACCTAGGCTGATATGAACTGCAGGGCGAGTCATGGTTCGCCACAGCTTAACAATTAGTGCTTTCATCATTCTTTCTCTTTCATCTTATTCTTAACGTCAGTGACGGTTCTTGGTTTAACCGTGCATCACTCACCGTGCGTCATTAACCGTGCGTTCCCGGTGGTCCCATGAAAAAGACCTGTAGCATCCAGACGATGAATCCGTATCCACCCACCAGTACGACACTCAACACGGGGAAAAGAATCACTGTGATGAAGAGGAACGATTTCCACTCCAAGGAGCGCTTTTCGCCACTCTCTATTTTGTTAACATTACTCATACATTTGCCTGCCCTGTCACTGATGCTCACTTTGAGCGCTGATCGATACGCACAAATTTCGTACAACTGATAGGCGTAATGGTAGACCACACATTCTGTGGGGTTCAATCGAATTCAAGCCCATCACAGCGACTATTCGACACTTTTTTGAGCTGATACAGAGATGTGATGGATTGCGATTTTATGTGTTAAATAAGGTGCATTTGTGAAGAAATATGAACAAGAAGAAAGAGTTAAAAAACGGTTACTCACATAACATTTCACTTTCAAATTGGCTTAAGAAACGCAAGTCTAAGCACTCAACTTCCCAACAAATTGTTAAATTATTATTAATAAGAAACGGGAATGATGGGCTCAATCCGAGCGCAGCGGTCAATCTGTCACAATGAACGCAATGGTGTAGAATAAGCGCGAATATGGAGATGAATAATGAGCAGTGTGGTGGATATTCCTTGGCCCATTCTTGGGCTGTTTTTTCTTACTTTGAGCGTTCCGCTCTCTATCAGTCGCTACTATCAACTGAACATTGGCAAAGATGCGCTCATAGGCGTCGCGAGAATGACGCTGCAACTGGCCCTGGTTGGGGTCTATCTCGAATACCTGTTTGAGCTCAATAGCGCGCTGGTCAATGTGCTCTGGCTCGCCGTGATGATTTTGATTGGCGCCAGTTCCATCATCAACAAAGCACGTTTACCTCGCCGCCCATTGATGGCGGTCGTCACCACAAGCCTCATCGTCGGCCTGACGCCAGTGTTGCTGATTATCACCGCTTTGGTCGTGAGACCCACGCCGTTTTATCACGCTCAGTACTTAATTCCCCTCGCAGGCATGCTTCTGGGCAACAGTTTGAGCGGCAATATCGTCGCGCTGCAACATTTTTACACCGCCTTTGAGCAACGCAATTCAGAGTACCAAGCGGCGATCTCACTGGGTGCGCCACCCAGCTTTGCCACCCTGCCTTTTGTTCGCGAAGCGATTCAAAAATCCGTGGCACCCACATTAGCCTCAATGACCACCAGCGGATTGGTCACGTTACCAGGAATGATGACTGGTCAAATTTTAGGCGGAGCAAGCCCTATTATTGCGATCAAATACCAAGTGATGATCATGGTGGCGATATTTGTCATGATGACCATCTCCATTACCACCACGCTTCGGCTGAATATTGCAGTCAACTTTAGCCAATCGGGTCAAACACGGGTCAAAAGGATCGAGCCTGAACAAGAATAGATCTTATCCACAGATTCTGTGGATAACCGTGGTGATACCTAGCCTTGGTCGAGACGCAAAACGTAAATTTTAACGATTATAGAAAAATTCCTTTACTTTCATCCGAGTATGATTTATTTCGATAACTGTAATAAACAGGTCATAAAATGACCATAGGATGCAATCGGTAACTGCAAAGGAGTGTTGTTATGATAGTGAATCCGTTACACCAAGTGTGCGATCAAGAAGAGGTAGGCAGTGAAGAGCTGCGTGATTGGCTGGTCTCTTTGCCCAAAGAACTGCTGCCATTTGATGAGCCCTATCATCAAAGCCTCGATTAATCAGAGACGATACGAAAAAACCTAGCGCGAGCTAGGTTTTTTGATTCAACTAAACATCCAAACGGTGTTTCTAAATGTGATCAAATTTAAGCACTAAAAGTAAGGAAATAAGATTTAGCTTTCAGAAGTGATCATTGGCCACTTAAAAAGAGTGGTTGAGCTAACAAAACTCGCCGTAAGGCGTTGTTCTAACGGGCCTGGGCGCTTATGGTGAGATCGACGATAGAAACAGAAGGAAACCGTCTATGAAATACTCCAGCGAGCACCTTTCTGAACTGAATCTCTTACTTCAGTTCGATATCAGCAGCGCAGCGACTGGCATCAAAGTGCACCACGAGGCGTCGCAAGAGATGCAATCCGCGGTGGCTCGTCTGTATCAAAAGGGGCTTTGTACGCTACCTGATGGTGGCTACCTGACGGACGAAGGCATTGAAGTGGCCGAGCACGCTGATAAGATTCTTCGCGTGCTGTGCAGCTAATTATCCGCCACGGGTAACTGAGTCACGTTACCCGGTTCTTGTTGTCTTTTCTGAACACTGGCCGCGATCGCCAGTGGATCGACTTTGGCGAGGCCTTGATTAAAGATGTCTCGCCACTTTCGCCCCTCTTCACTGTTGTTAAACGCCAAAAAGAGATCTTTTTCAGCCAATAAGGTGGGGTTCATTCGCAATCGCTTTGACAATAAAGCGGAGCGTGAATCACGCCGAATCAAAAAATCGAGCACATTGGCATCAATCACCGCCGCATCCAATCGCCCTTTTGCCACTTTATAAACATTATGTAAATCATCGAGCGTCTCTTCCACTGTGAGGAAGCCGGAAGCGACCATCTGATCAAATTCTGGTGTGTTGACATACCCTTTCACGGTTCCAACGCGGTATTGAGTGAGATCGCTGAGTGTGCTCCAACGAATGGGGGATTGGGTGTTTTCCACCAGCCCTAGCGGACCGCGACCAATCGGTTCTGAAAACACAAACTCTTGTGTATCAAAATAATATTCGGGGAAGTAACCGATGTACTGGGCTTTGCGACTGGCCGTCGTCACCGTTCTGACCCAAGGCTTGAACTCAACCACTAACTGGTAGCCCATGGCGGCAAACGCTTCCTTGGCAATGGCGACGGAGACACCCTGCTCAATCAGCTCTTCACCTGAATACGGTGGCCAGTTGAGTGACGTCATCACGACACGTTGATTAGCCTGTACCTGCCATGTCAGTAACAACAAAGCAAACCACCACTTGATCATCTTACCTTCCTTTTTCAACACCCTAGCATTCAACGCCTTCGCAGCAATCGCTATTCAAGCGAGTGACATCCAAGGTTTGACGCCCATTGCCAACCCATTGTCTCACTTTTAATATTAGCGTGATTGACTCAATTCGCTAGATTCATTTTGGCCAACACTTCTACGTGTCCTTGCGGTACGGTTGCGAACACTTTCACAATGCTTTTCATTGCACCTAACGCAAGATAGAGTAAAGGAAACAAATGAAGGAAGGATGTCATGAGTCATATAGCGGTTATTGGCGGCGGATGGTTAGGTCGCCCACTTGCTCAATACTTGGAATCCATTGGCCATCAGGTATCGGTCAGCCGCACTAGTGAGGCGGGGGCAGATGAGCTCAAAGCAGCGCACCTCGATGGCTTTATCTGCCAGCTCGAGAGTCCGCAGTCTGAGGTGGAACGCTCACTCAGCGCGATTCAACCTTCGATCGTGATCGGTTGTTTTCCGCCAGGTTTTCGTAAAGGTAAGGGTGATGAATATGCCGAGCAGTGGAAAAAACTCGCCACAGTCTGTGTCAATATCGGGGTCAACAAGCTGGTAATGGTCAGTTCGACCACGGTTTACCCATCAGTGGCGAAAGAGATGTATGAGGACGACGCCACCTTAGCATTGGCCAACACGCACAGTACCTTTTCTGACAATGCCAAAATCATGCTCCGTGCTGAGCAACACATTCAAGATTCTGGGTTGCGTTTTGCCATCGTTCGTTGCAGCGGTCTTATTGGCCCTGAGCGTCACCCTTCTCGATTTGCAGCCAAGCTTCGCCAAGTCAGTCGCCTTGCGCCCGCCAATATGATTCACCTACTTGATGCCATAGGTGCAGTCAGTTTTGCAGCTCTGCATGACAACAATATGGTAGTCAATGCCACGACGCCTAATACCGTGAGCAAAGCGCAATTTTATCAAACTGCGTTAGAAAGGGCTGGGCTGTCAGAGCCCCTACCACCGATTGTCGACGTGGAAGATAAACGGATTATGGCGGACCGTTTACTAGAGCTCGGATACCGTTTTCATTTCCAACATACGCTAGAAGCGCTATGAGTCACACCATGAGACTGTATCAACATCTTGAGCACCTATGGGCGTATATGGGACTCAACCAACCGTTAGAGCGTTGTGATGGTTTGTTGGTTCTCGGCAGTAATGATGTGCGTGTTGCAGAGCACGCCGCCAAGCTCTACCTCGACGGCTGGGCCAAGACGGTGATCTTTAGCGGCGGTGCTGGGCGCTTAACGCAAGGTCTATTTACCGATAGTGAGGCCGACACCTTCGCTCAAATTGCCATCGATATGGGCGTTCCACGCCGTGATATTGTGATAGAAAGCCAAGCCACGAACACCGGCGAAAACCTGCTGTTTAGCGCTGAAAAGCTCCAACGATTGAACATTCAGCTCGATTCGATTCTATTGGTACAAAAACCGTATATGGAGCGGCGCTGCTATGCCGCGTTTTTAAAACAGTGGCCTCTACCCTATCGGCAGGTGTTCGTCACTTCGCCGGCATTAACAGTCTGGGACTATTTCAATGAAGAGATTGACCTTGATACCACAGTGCGGGCAATGCTTGGCGATTTCGAGCGAATAAAAACCTATCCACAGCTTGGGTTTCAGGTCGAGCAAGTGGTGCCAGATTCCGTCGAACAGGCGTATCGTGCACTCAAAGCCATCTTTGATTGAACGACAGTTTAGCCTCGTAGCAAAACAACAAGGCCAGATCGCGATGATTTGGCCTTGGTCTTATTCGTGTTTGGATTTAGTGTACCGCTTCTTCTTGCTCGCCTAAGTATTTGAAGGTCAGCGCGTCGCCATCAAGGTCGACTTTCACTGTGCCACCGTTAACTAAGGAGCCAAAGAGCAGCTCGTTCGCCAAAGGTTTCTTCAACTGCTCTTGGATCACGCGGCCCATTGGACGTGCACCCATCGCCTTATCGTAACCTTTGAGCGATAGCCAGTGACGAGCATCATCAGAGACTTCCAACGACACGCCGCGTGCATCCAGCTGAGCTTGCAATTCAACGATGAACTTATCAACCACCTGATGAATAACATGTTCATCCAGGCTGTTAAACCAGATGATGTTATCCAAGCGATTTCGAAACTCAGGTGTAAAGACCTTCTTAATTTCTGCCATCGCATCATGGCTGTGATCTTGCTGAATGAGACCGATGGATTTCTTCTCGGTTTCTTTCACGCCCGCGTTAGTGGTCATCACAAGAATCACGTTACGAAAATCCGCTTTACGGCCATTGTTGTCCGTCAGTGTGCCGTTATCCATCACTTGCAATAACAAGTTGAAGATATCTGGATGCGCTTTTTCAATCTCATCCAGCAAGACAACGGAGTGTGGATGTTTAATAACCGCATCGGTCAACAAACCGCCTTGATCGTAGCCAACGTAACCTGGAGGCGCACCAATTAAACGGCTCACCGAATGACGCTCACCATACTCAGACATATCAAAACGAAGCAGTTCGATACCCATGAGTTTAGAAAGCTGCACCGTGACCTCGGTTTTACCGACCCCGGTTGGGCCCGCAAACAAGAAAGAACCGACCGGTTTGTTGTCGTTACCTAGCCCAGCGCGAGTCAGCTTAATCGCCTCACTCAAGGCATCGATGGCATCGTCTTGACCAAACACCAACATCTTCATCTTCTCATCCAAGTTCTGCAAAATTTCTTTGTCAGAAGAGGAGACCGATTTCTCTGGGATGCGCGCCATTTTGGCAACCATCGCTTCGATGTCAGCCACACCGACGGTTTTCTTACGTCGACTGGCAGGGGCTAAACGGCTGCGCGCACCCGCTTCATCAATGACGTCAATCGCTTTGTCTGGCAAGTGACGCTCATTAATGTATTTCGCCGACAATTCAACCGCCGCACGCAAGGCTTTGTTGGTGTAACGCACTTCGTGGTGCGCTTCATATTTGGGTTTTAGGCCCATCAAGATCTTGGTGGTGTCATCAAGCGAAGGTTCCACCACGTCAATTTTTTGGAAGCGACGCGACAACGCACGCTCTTTTTCAAAGATGTTGCTGTACTCTTGGTACGTAGTGGAGCCAATACAGCGTAACTTACCGCTGCTGAGGAGCGGTTTGATGAGGTTAGCGGCGTCCACTTGACCACCAGATGCCGCACCCGCACCGATGATGGTGTGAATCTCATCGATAAATAGGATGGCATCTTGCTCTTTTTCAAGCTGCTTTAAGATGGTTTTGAAACGTTTTTCAAAATCACCGCGGTATTTGGTGCCCGCCAGCAGCGAGCCGATATCGAGCGAGTAGATCACGCTGTTGGCGATGATTTCAGGCACTTGCCCTTCGACGATTCTCCACGCCAAGCCTTCCGCGATCGCCGTTTTACCAACGCCCGCTTCACCCACCAACAGTGGGTTATTTTTACGTCGGCGACACAGGACTTGGATAGTACGTTCTAGCTCTTTATCACGCCCAATCAGTGGGTCAATTTGACCTTGCTTAGCCACTTGATTGAGGTTAGTCGCGAAACTTTCTAGACGCTCTTCAGAGCCTGACTCTTCGACACTGTCACTGCCAAAGGAATCCGATGAAGAGGACTCGTCGCCCGAACTGGAGGCTTTGGTAATGCCGTGAGAGATAAAGTTGACGATGTCCAAGCGGCTGATGTCGTTTTTCTTCAACAGATAAGCAGCATGGGATTCTTGCTCGCTAAAGATAGCAACGAGAACATTCGCGCCAGTCACTTCGCTGCGACCGGACGATTGCACGTGAAAAACGGCTCGCTGCAGCACACGCTGGAAGCTCAAGGTTGGCTGCGTTTCACGGGTTTCGTCGTTATCAGGAATCAGGGGGGTGGTTTGATCGATGAAAATGTCCAACTCGGCACGAAGTGCATCGATGTCAGCCTGGCAGGCTTTCAATGCCTCTCGCGCAGCATCATTTTCTAACAATGCTAGCAGGAGGTGCTCGACGGTCATAAACTCATGTCGTTTGTCACGTGCACGTGAGAACGCGCCGTTTAGACTCGACTCTAATTCTTTGTTCAGCATAAGTACCTCCTAAATAGAACAACGATGGTTGCTCGAACAAACGTTACGCTTGTTCCATTGTACAAAGCAGGGGATGCTCATTTTCCTTGGAATACATTGTGACTTGCGCCACTTTGGTTTCAGCGACTTCCGCGGTGTAGGTACCGCAGACCGCTTTACCTTCATAATGCACTTTGAGCATCACCTGAGTTGCCTTATCAATATCCATAGAGAAAAAACGCTCTAGGATTTCGATGACAAAGTCCATGGGGGTGTAATCATCATTGTTCAATACAACGTTATACATGGACGGTGGCTTAATTTCTGTTCTTTCTTGCTCCAGTAAGTCAGAATCTGGAGTCACCCATTCAAACTGCTTGCTCATGACTCTTCAACAATTAGGTTTATCTGGTTTCAGTTTACCACTTCATGGAAGAGAAGTTTTAGATTTTGCTCTTGTAATTCAGACCATTTAAGCACAACAAAAATTTCACGCTTACTTAGAGACTAATCCACCATTTCCAAGCCTGCAAATAAAAGATTTTTATTCTCTCAAGCCCTCTATCTGATTGATTAAAAAGAAGCCAAAATCGCTGAATTGTCAAAATCACCCCATAGACTAGAAATTGAAAACCGTTGCAAAAATGTAAACCTCAAAAGTGATTTGTTTGCAAATATGTAGGATGTAATACGTTTTTTCTATTGACTGTGTTCAATCATTGGCTACATTGGTCAAATAGTGAGTAAAAATTTGGCAGCGGCTGAATGGAAATTCACTTTTTGTTTACACGTCACATTTTGACAGCATTCCGCGCTAGACGGTCATCAAATGGCAACAGGAATGGCGGCAGTATAGAGCGGAGTTGAAATCGGTCGTGTAACCACCAACAACGTCAGTAAACAATGCATGAGGGATGTATAGCATGGCTACAGGTACAGTAAAATGGTTTAACAATGCCAAGGGATTTGGTTTTATCTGTCCAGAAGGTGAAGAGAGTGATGTGTTTGCGCACTACTCAACCATTCAAATGGATGGGTATCGTACTCTGAAAGCAGGCCAACAAGTCAATTTTGAAGTGGAAGAAGGTCCCAAAGGCTACCACGCCAGCGTGGTGACACCAGTGGACGCTCAACCAGCTAAATAACCGCTGCCAAAAAACTTCGCCCGATTCTTCGGCGCCGCAAATCAAACGCAATAAAAAACCCGCTTTGTCAGCGGGTTTTTGTTTATCGGTTCGCTAGTCTATTAGCGATTAATGATGCTGTTGAGTGTTGCGCTTGGTCGCATTAGCGTCGCGGCCTTTTCAAGTACTGGTGCGTAGTAGCCACCCAGATCGCCCGTGACACCTTGAGCGCCATTGAGCTCAGCGATAATCGCCTCTTCGTTGTCTTGCAACGACTTCGCAATCGGCGCAAACTCCGCCGCAAGCTCAGCATCAGCGGTCTGCTCTGCTAACGCTTTTGCCCAGTAGCTCGCTAGGTAGTAATGGCTGCCACGGTTATCAAGCTCGCCAACTCGGCGAGACGGTGACTTGTTGTTGTCAAGAAACTCACCGGTCGCCTTATCAAGGGCATCGGCCAGCACTTGCGCTTTAGCATTGCCTGTCACGACGCTGAGGTGTTCCAGTGACGCTGCTAATGCCAAAAACTCACCTAATGAATCCCAACGCAAATGGTTCTCTTTTTCCACCTGTTGAACGTGCTTCGGCGCGCTGCCGCCCGCCCCTGTTTCAAACAGACCACCGCCGTTCATTAGCGGTACGATAGACAACATTTTGGCTGAAGTTCCCAACTCAAGAATTGGGAACAAGTCCGTCAAGTAGTCACGCAGCACGTTACCTGTCACAGAGATGGTATCAAGACCTTCTTTAATGCGCTCTAGCGAGTATTTGCACGCCTCAAGTGGTGCAAGGATCTTGATCTCTAGACCAGAGGTGTCGTGCTCAGGTAAGTACGCGTTCACTTTTTTGATCAGCTGAGCATCATGAGCACGATTTTCATCCAACCAGAATACCGCAGGGACGCCGGTTGCGCGTGCACGTGTCACCGCAAGTTTGACCCAGTCTTGAATCGGTGCATCTTTCACTTGGCACATACGGAAGATGTCACCCGCTTCCACCGATTGCTCAAGCAGCACCTGGCCGTTGCTGTCAACAACACGGACAGCACCATCGGCGTCGAGAATAAAGGTCTTATCGTGTGAGCCGTACTCTTCAGCTTTCTGCGCCATCAAACCCACGTTAGGCACGCTACCCATAGTGGTTGGATCAAACGCGCCGTGCTCTTTACAGAAATCAATCACCGCTTGGTAGATACCCGCGTAGCTGCGATCTGGAATCATCGCTTTGGTGTCTTTCTGTTTGCCATCAGGGCCCCACATTTGACCGGATGCACGAAGCATGGCCGGCATCGAGGCATCAACGATGATGTCACTTGGCACGTGAAGGTTGGTGATACCGCGATCAGAATCGACCATAGCTAATGGTGGTTGAGTTTCATACACAGCTTGAAGCGCGGCTTCAATCTCGGCTTTTTGATCTTGCGGCAAGGCTTCAATCTTGCTGTACACATCGCCGATACCATTTTTGACATCAACGCCGAGTTTCTCAAACAGCTCACCATACTTAGCAAACACGTCTTTGTAGTAGACTTTCACGGCATGACCGAAAATCACTGGGTCAGAGACTTTCATCATGGTCGCTTTCATGTGCAGTGATAGCAGCACATCTTTTTGCTTCGCGTCTGCAATCTCTTGCTCAAAGTACGCCACGAGTGCGTTTTTGTTCATCACCGCGCAATCAATGATCTCTTTATCTTGCAGGGCGAACGGCGCTTTCAGTTGTTTTGTGCTGCCGTCTTTCGCGACAAATTCGATGGTCACTTTGGTCGCATGCTCGACCGTCACCGACTTCTCGCTACCGAAGAAATCTTTGTCATCCATACTAGAGACATGAGACTTCGACTCTTTTGACCACGCGCCCATTGAATGTGGGTTTTTCTTTGCGTAGTTCTTGACTGAAAGCGGCGCACGGCGGTCAGAGTTACCTTCACGTAGCACCGGGTTCACTGCACTGCCTTTGATCTTGTCGTAGGTCGCTTTGATCGCTTCCTCTTCGTATGTACTTGGCTCTTCAGGGTAGTTCGGCAGGTTGTAGCCTTTGGCTTGCAGCTCTTTAATTGCGGCTTTTAACTGTGGGATAGACGCCGAAATGTTCGGCAGTTTAATGATGTTGGCGTCAGGTGTTTTCGCCAACTCGCCCAATTCAGCAAGCGCATCACCGATACGCTGTTCTGGCGTCAGGTGCTCAGGGAAGCTCGCGATGATACGACCGGCGAGTGAAATATCGCGTGTGTCTACGTCAATGCCTGAGGAGGCAGTGAAAGACTGGATAATTGGCAGTAGTGAGTAGGTCGCTAGCGCTGGCGCTTCATCGGTGATCGTGTAAATAATTGTAGGCTTTTCTGTAGGCATGAAATTTCCCTATTTGTTCTGACAAACCCATTGGATGCATGGGCTTTTGTGGTCTGTCCGCGACAAGTAGATAATACCAACACGAATGTGGTTGCCTTGGTATCGTCATCCCCTCACTTGTTGCGATTTAGATGTCTCTTTTTTGTTTGGCCATCGCCGTTGAAACTTTGTGTTTCGCTGACTCGGCGTCCATGAGAACGTAATCGTTATAATTAAACAAAATCGGCAAAATAGTCTATTATCTTGTGCGCCAATCCTGATTCGAGGCGCGCACATCATAGCGTAATTCGAGATAGATCGAAACTTTCGCCCACACTTCGTTTACATTTTTGCAAGGTAGTTAACATGTCACCACGCTCAAGACGCGAGTCTCAGCCCGCTTCACCACGCAACGGTCAAACACGTTTAAAACGACCGTTTGGCGCGCTTGATGCCAAGCGCAGCTCGTCTAAACATCGCAGAAAAAAGCCAAGTCAAAAAGCGAAGATCGCGCCATCAGAACGTAAGGTGATCGTCTTCAATAAACCCTATGACACCTTGAGCCAGTTCACCGATGGGGAGGGAAGAAAAACCCTAGCCGACTACATCGATGTTAAAGATGTGTACGCCGCTGGAAGACTCGATCGTGACAGTGAAGGGCTGATGGTGCTGACGAATGACGGCATCTTGCAAGCCAAACTGACCTCGCCCAAATCGAAAGCCCCTAAAACCTATTGGGTACAAGTAGAAGGTGAGCCGAACGACGCGGATCTCGATAAGCTTCGCCAAGGGGTTGAATTAAAAGATGGCATGACACTGCCGGCCACCATCGAACGCATGGACGCGCCTGATATTTGGGAGCGCAACCCGCCGGTGCGTTTTCGCGCCTCGATTCCAACGACTTGGCTCGCCATCACCATCATCGAAGGTCGTAATCGCCAAGTCAGACGCATGACCGCGCACATCGGCTTCCCGACCCTTAGGCTTGTGCGCTACTCGATGGGTGACATCACCTTAGGCGATTTGCAGCCAGGCGAGTGGCAAACCGTCGACTTGTAACTGCCCTTGTTATAAATGATTCTTCGTTACCCTCTCAGAGTAACTTAGGATAAAAAAATACCGCTCTATTGAGCGGTATTTTTTTGGTTTCGTCACCCGTAAAGGGATTACTCTTTATCTTTCGCTGCGGTCACTGCAATCGCTAGCTCTTCAAGCGCGGCAGGGTTAGCAAGGCTAGGTGCGTCGGTCAATAGACAAGCCGCTGCCGTCGTTTTCGGGAACGCAATCACATCACGGATGTTCTCGGTACCACACAACAGCATCACAAGACGGTCGAGACCAAATGCAAGACCAGCGTGCGGCGGCGTACCAAATTTCAGTGCGTCCAATAGGAAGCCAAACTTCAGACGTTGCTCATCCGCATCGATACCAAGAATATCGAATACCGCCGCTTGCATCTCCGCGTTGTGGATACGAACAGAACCACCGCCCACTTCGTAGCCGTTGAGTACCATGTCGTAGGCGTTAGAGTTCGCCGCTGCAGGGTTCGCTTTTAGCTCTTCTGCTGTCACACCGAGAGGCGATGTGAATGGGTGGTGCATCGCGTGCAAGTTGCCTTCGTCGTCTTCTTCGAACATTGGGAAGTCAACAACCCATAGAGGCGCCCAAGTGCCTTCTTTTGTCAGCTCAAGGTCTTTACCCAGTTTCAGACGCAGTGCACCCAGTGCTTCAGCCACGATGCTCGCTTTATCTGCGCCGAACAAAATAATGTCGCCAGATTCCGCTTGCGTGCGCTCAAGGATGCCATTGATCACCTCTTCGCTGAGGAATTTAGCCACAGGAGATTGGATACCTTCCATGCCCGCTGCGCGATCGTTGACCTTCATCCATGCCAAACCTTTCGCACCGTAGATACCAACAAACTCGCCGTAGCCGTCAATTTGCTTACGAGTGAGTGACGCACCGCCCGGTACACGAATCACAGCAACGCGGCCTTTTTCGTCATTGGCTGGACCAGAGAAGACTTTGAACTCAACGTCTTTCACTAGGTCAGCAACATCAACAAGCTCTAGTGGGTTACGTAGGTCAGGCTTGTCAGAGCCAAAACGGCGAATCGCTTCGCTAAATGGCATGACAGGGAACTCACCGAGGTCAACGTT
Organism: Vibrio sp. R10-SG3-ISO3; assembly: GCF_059834225.1. NCBI lineage: Bacteria > Pseudomonadati > Pseudomonadota > Gammaproteobacteria > Vibrionales > Vibrionaceae > Vibrio > Vibrio sp. R10-SG3-ISO3. The sequence continues at coordinate 161,991 of NZ_JCBDHE010000039.1, forward strand.
CAGTAGCTCTAGCCACATGTCGCGAACCATTTTCTCTGTGGTTGCACGCACTTCGTCAGCGGTCATGAATGAGGTTTCGATATCGATCTGAGTGAATTCAGGTTGACGGTCAGCACGTAAGTCTTCATCACGGAAACACTTAACGATTTGGTAGTAACGGTCAAAACCCGACATCATCAGCAGCTGTTTAAATAGCTGTGGAGACTGAGGAAGCGCGTAGAAGCTGCCTTTGTGAACACGGCTTGGTACTAGGTAATCACGCGCACCTTCTGGTGTCGCTTTGGTCAGTACAGGTGTTTCGATGTCTAGGAAGCCGTTGTCGTCTAGGAAACGGCGAACAAAGCTAGACGCTTTCGCACGCAGCTTGATGCGGTCGCTCATTTCAGGGCGACGCAGGTCTAGGTAACGGTATTTTAGACGTTGTTCTTCCGAGTTCTTTTGGTTGAAGTCTAGAGGCAGAACGTCGCTGCGGTTGATGATCTCAAGACCTTTCGCAAGGACCTCAACCTCACCGGTGGCCATGTCTTTGTTGACTTGGCTTTCTGGACGAACACGCACTTCACCCGTTAGCTTGATACAGAATTCACTACGAAGGGTATTCGCCACTTCGTACGCGTCCGCCATGTCTGGATCCACCACTACCTGTACGATACCTTCGCGATCTCGCATATCGATAAAAATAAGACCGCCTAAATCACGGCGACGGTTTACCCAGCCGCACAGTTCTACAGTTTGTCCTGCTAGGGACTTGTTCAGGTGACCACAGTAATGGGTACGCATAATGAAATTCCCAATCTCTCTAGTAATAAGTTGATGACGCCCTAGCTGACTGCCGCCAGAGCAAAGGTCCATTTATACGCTGAAAGTCATTTTAAATCGACTGTTGCAGCGACAATTTATTGCGTTTTATCGTGCTTTGATGATTTTTACACCAACAAATGGCCAAAAAAGCCGATTTCGCCGTCAAATTGACCCGATTATAACGCCAGATTACCTTTTTCTTCAAAACTCTCGTAGAGTAGAGGCATCCGATGCGTATTGAGGGGAATATGGACAAGTTACCGCTAAGATTAGGCTTGACGATGTGGTCAAACAACCACTGGCAGCAGGCGTTTTATGGTAGTGGCACGCAGGCCTCACAACGCCTTGAAAAGTATGCTGACGTGTTCCATACCGTTGAAGGTAACACCACGTTTTACGCCACGCCAACGCCATCGACCGTGAGCAACTGGAAAGCCGCCACGCACGATGATTTTCGCTTTACCTTTAAGCTTCCCAGAGCCATCACCCACCAGCATCAGTTGCAAGGCTGCCAAGCACTGCTCGCCGACTTTATGCGCATTATGGCGCCACTGATACCGCGCATTGGGCAATGGACTATTCAACTCCCCGCTGCCTTTGGACCGGAACACTTTTCACAGTTGACGACCTTCTGCGCCATGCTGCCACCGGACTTTCCCATCGGTGTTGAAGTGCGCCACCCCGCCTTTTTCGCCAAAGGTGACGCCGAAAAGCGACTCAATCAGTGGCTGCTGGAGCGCAATTACGATCGCATCATTATGGACAGTCGCCCTGTTTTTTCGACTCAGCCAGACAGGCGCTCCCCCTTTTTTGCTGCCCTAATTGATGCCCAAGAGAAGAAACCGCGCGTTCCCGTGCACGCCATTGCCACCGGAGCGCATCCTATGGTGCGTTTTATTGGCCATCCTGATGAACCACTCAATGACGCTTTTTTTACTCCTTGGCTCGATAAATTGCCGCAGTGGATAGGTGAAGGAAAGCAGCCTTACCTGATGATCCATACCGCCGACAACCTGATTGCGCCCGAGCTAGCCGCGAAGCTCTATCGACGTTTGCAACAGCAGGTGTCATTGCCCGATTTAGCGCCATTTCCGAGCCAAGGCGACCACGCGCAAATATCAATGTTTTAAGTCACATGACAAGCGCGCAAAGATCTCATAAAATACGCGCCTTTTTTGACATCTGACGATGGCATGCTTGACTGTTTGCATCGGCCGTAGCGAGAGTGTGTGATGAACCCTAAGAGCAACCCAGATACCATTTTTTCGGCGCCAATCGACAAAATTGGTGACTTCACGTTTGATGAACGTGTCGCAGAAGTGTTCCCTGACATGATCCAGCGCTCGGTACCAGGCTACAGCAACATCATTTCAGCGATTGGCATGTTGGCCGAGCGCTTCGTTAAGCCTCACTCCAACATTTACGATTTGGGTTGTTCATTGGGTGCCGCGACCCTCTCTATGCGTCGCCACATCCAGCAAGAAGGCTGCAAGATTGTCGCTGTCGATAACTCGCAAGCCATGGTTGAGCGATGCAAACTGCACGTCAACGCCTATCGCAGCGATACGCCTGTTGAGGTGGTTGAAGCCGATATTCGACACATCGACATCGACAACGCGTCTGTGGTGGTCTTGAACTTCACGCTGCAATTTCTCTCACCACAAGACCGCTACAGTTTGCTAGAGAAGATTTACGCGGGTTTAAGACCTGGCGGTATTCTCATTTTGTCCGAGAAATTTGTCTTTGATGATGTCGGCGCCAACGAGCTATTAATTGATTTGCACCATGACTTTAAACGCGCCAATGGCTATAGCGAACTCGAGATCAGCCAAAAGCGCAGCGCAATTGAAAACGTCATGCGTCCTGATTCCATCAAAGCGCATAAAGAGCGCTTTGCCAAGATTGGCTTTAGTAGTTTTGACGTTTGGTTTCAGTGTTTTAACTTTGGTTCTATGTTCGCGATTAAGTAGTCATCACGATCAGATGGTGTCCATCAACGAATAGTGTTGTACGACACCCATCTCCACATTTGCACGCGCCGAGTCCCTAGAGGCCGCGAGCAACCATAAATATCTAGGGGCATGCCTGTATCAACGAGGACCTTGTTTTCATGTTTAATTTTGCCGATTTCTATCAACTCATCGCTCAAGACACGCGTCTGCAACCTTGGCTGAATGTTCTGCCACAGCAGTTGACCGATTGGCAAAATGCCGAACACGGTGATTTTGGCCGCTGGTTAAAAGCACTGAACAAGATCCCAGAAGGCGCGCCAGATCAAGTCGATATTAAACATTCGGTGACGTTGAGCAATGACACGCCATTCCATGAGGGCGAGTTAAAGAAACTCGAAAACTTACTGCGTACCTTCCACCCTTGGCGTAAAGGGCCGTACACCGTACACGGTATCCATATTGATACTGAGTGGCGCAGCGACTGGAAGTGGGATCGTGTCCTCCCTCATATCTCTCCACTGAAAAATCGCAGTGTGCTGGATGTCGGTTGTGGCAATGGCTATCACATGTGGCGCATGCTGGGCGAAGGCGCGCGTCTTACGGTCGGCATCGACCCATCACACCTGTTTTTGATCCAGTTTGAAGCGATTCGCAAACTGATGGGCGGTGATCAGCGAGCCCATCTTCTGCCTCTGGGTATAGAACAACTGCCAAAACTGGAAGCCTTTGATACCGTCTTTAGCATGGGTGTGCTCTACCATCGCCGCTCGCCGCTTGATCACTTGATCCAACTTAAAGATCAATTGGTGGCAGGCGGAGAGCTGGTGCTCGAAACTCTGGTTATCGAAGGCGATGAAACATCCGTGTTGGTGCCGACATCGCGCTACGCACAGATGCGAAATGTGTACTTCTTCCCTTCCGCCAAAGCGCTCAAAGTCTGGCTGGAACTGGTTGGCTTTGAGCAAGTGCGTATTGTGGATGAAAACGTCACAACCACCGGTGAACAGCGCACCACCGATTGGATGACGCATAACTCATTGCCAGACTATTTAGACCCAAGCGATCCGAGCAAAACCGTGGAAGGCTATCCGGCGC